>JACIWW010000001.1 GCA_014360905.1 Chloroflexota bacterium | reverse complement strand
CGCCCCCACTTTGGCGTGGGCATGGAGCAAAAGCCTCCTTTGGCCGTCTTGCGCCATTTGGGGTATACTGGGGATGAGCATATCGCCTTGCTACCACCTATCCTGCTCGACCCAATTAGTACCGACCTGCTGCTCGCTTGTGACAAAGAGGCTGGTAACGATCTATTGGCCACTTACAGCCAAATAGGTCGAGAGATCCTCTTCTTGCGCTTATTTTGCTTTCACGAAAGAAGCCAAGTTGTTGCTAGCCCTCTTAGAGTTTGGCAATGCGTTCCTATGCTGCTTTTAGTTCCTCCTGCAAGGCGGTTACCTACCTACATAAGGTCTGCATCTCGGTACGTAGAATGTCAGATTCTTCCAGTGTTCAAGTCGTTACTCTCTGTTGCGGCTGGTAGCCTGACGCTTCTGCCATAGTGACCACCCGATGTACCCTACCGCAGTGAGCCATATAACGGCAAAGCTCAACAGTAGAAAAGGATTGCTACTGGCACTACCCCCTGTGGATTCGCTTGCCGGTATTCTTGTCTTGGTTGGAGTGCTTGTAGGCAATGGAGTATCCGTTGGGAAAAGCGTCGGGGCTGGCGTTGGTGTCATGGTTTCCGTTGGAGGAGGCGTGGCAGTCGGCAGCGGCGTTTCAGTTGGTGTTGCGGTCGCCGGAACGGTGGGTGTGGGAGATTGCGTCGGCGACGGAGTTGGCGTGAACGGTTTGGTGGGGGTTGCCGTTGCTTTGGGTGGAGTAACGGACAAGCAAGCATCGTCCCAATAGGACACATTGTAGGCTACGGCAAACTCGGGTTGTCCTTTGGTATAAACGGTAATGTGATCAGCGGCAGCTTTTGCTGTTACCTTCAATTGCACCCAAGCGTCATAGGGCAGCCCTTGCTCGTTGACCCGGCGCGTTTCTCGGTCTATCACCGGGTCGGACCACACCGTTTCCTCGGGAGGCGGGGCACCGAACCCTGCTGGTTCTCGACCATAGGGGTCAATGCCCGCGTAGACGCGATAGTTTCCCGGATGGTTGAGGTCGGAAACCAATTTCCCGTCCGAGGTCGAGGACTCCTGTCCTGTGTATATCTGCACCCAAATGGAGAAAGTAACTGTGCTGCCTTTGGGCACAGCCACGCGTTGGTACATGCCTGCTGTGTGCACAGCATAACTGGAGGAGAATTTTTGCGAGAAGTGGCCCGAATGCACACGGTAAGTTGAAAATCCTAGGCGCGTGATGTCCTCTAGATCAAATTCTGCCTCCTGACTGTAGGGTACGTCACCCCACACGCTCCATGGGCTCCATCCAGTAGCGACGATGGAAGAGGGACGCGTGCCCATTGCGCCAGTATTCCATGAGCCCTCTTCGAAACCAGCATTCGTCAGACGGTTGCCTGGACAGGGTTCTTGGGATAACACAGTAACGGGAGATAAGGCCAGCACAATGAGTGCGAGTGTGATGTAGATGATCTGCCACCTGTGCATGTCGTTCCCTCCTGAGAGAATGGATTGGCATGATTATAATCAGGCTGTGGCTAATAGCCAAGGTCGGCTGGAAAGCCACCCTACTGAGAAGGGCAAATGCCTTATGGAGTGCGCTCAGAGAAAGTCACCTATGTCCCGCGGTGACCTTTACTTTGCTTCTCCGAAGACTTGGGCTTCGAAGCGGTAGAGCATGGCTCCTTTCTGCCACGCATTTGAGGGTAGCCCTGCTTTGAGGCACACCTGTTGTAAAAACTCCTCGCGGTTCCAGCCCCACTCTGTTGCTACCTGAGGCAAAAGCACCCCCGCGTAGGGGCCGCTGATGATATACAACCCATCCCGCCCCACCTGGATTTCCCCCACATCCCGGACATAGTACAAGGGGGAGAGCACAGAGATCTCGATGGTGATATCTACTAGTTCATTTGCTCTGAGCGGAGGGAAACGAGGGTCCTCGGTTGCTGCCGCGATGGCCATCTCTTGCACTGTGCGGTAAAGCTCCTGGTCGCTTGTCATGTGACCAATGCAGCCGCGCAATTGGCCCTTTTTCTCCAGCGTGACAAACGCACCGCTCTTTTGGCGCAATCCGGGTTCGTTTACCTCATATTTGGGAATAGTTCCTTTTTCCAGGTATTGCTGTAGTGTCTCGCGGGCGATACGTAGCAAAGTGGCTTTCTCTTGCTCATTCAGCATCATCGCCTCCTCCTTCCAGAACATAATGGCTCCGTATCCAACTACTTGGTCCTTACTACCGTATGGGGAGTCGCCCGAATTGGCATAGTGGAGCACAGTGGCGCGGTTGGCTCCCAGTTTTTGGGCTACTAACATTGTCGTAAGCACGGCCCCTTCTCCGCATAGCGTGCAGTACAAGTTGTCCACACCTTTGCTGAGCCAATGCTTGGTATTGGTGATGACAGCCTGTGGGTCTAGCGAGGTGATGGCCAGCAGCGTTGCGCGATCTACTTGCACCGCATTATCATAGGTGGGGTAATGAGACATGTCCGTGCTGGCAATGATGAGCGCTTTTTTGCCACGCAGGGCGGTGAACAACGCAGTGCTGAGTGCTTGGCAGTTCTCCCAAGATTGTTGACCCATCAAGACGGGGACAAAGGGAGCCGGGCCATATGCCCGCAGCAGGAAGGGCAGTTCCACTTCGATGGAGTGCTCGGACAACTGCGAGTTGCGATCAGCGATGATGTGCTGTGGGTCAGCGGCCACGATTGTCTCCGCCAATGCACTATCCACCGGCACGAGCCCGATGGGCGTGGAGTAAGCACCTGAGGGCCAGATAGAGATACGCGTGAAATACGGATCGTAATGGTTGCCGGCCACTATCACGATCGCATCGTATTTGCGCCCCTCCAGTTGTTTGAACGCTGTTGCTGCCACTGCGCCGCTATAGATATATCCAGCATGGGGCACTATCAACGCAATAGGTTCCTGGGGTACCTGCTCTGCTTGTTGCAGCAACTGGTCTACCATGGCCTGCAATTCGGCGGGCTCGGCTGGGTAGAACATGCCAGCAACCGCTGGCTTGCGGATATCCTCAGCAGCGATAGCAGTTATCGGGCTAGGACTGGGCGATATGGCTGGTGTGCCGACAAGCGAGGGTGCGGGAGTATGGGGAGTAGAGGTTTGAGGCGCAGCACAGGAGATCAAGGCGATGGCGCACAGAAGCGCACCCAAAACGTAACACTTTGCCGGAAAACCTTTGCATCTACCGGACATCTTATTCATGCTCACGTTTTACTGATAAGCGCCAGGTTGCCTTTTCAATTGATTATGCCTGCGGTTTACCACCTGGCGTGATGCTCTTCAGCCCAGCCAATCACATCGTGGATATGCAGTTCCTCGCCATCGTCGCTGCGCAGCAAGCCGTTATAGCGTCCAAACATTTGGTGTACCTCGCTGTAGAGCAGGAGAAGCTCGCTCCGCGCCGTGCGCTCTTTGAAGGGCACAAATTCTAGGTCCAGACGCCCGTCTGCGGAGCGCATTGTCCATGGGCGCATGAAGTTGCTCGAATCATAGTCGAAGGCGATATCTTCCAACTTGTGAATGCGTCCATTGAGGATGAAGGCGTTTTCCGTTGCGGCGCTGGTGTCGCCAAAGCCATAGCCCATATTCAGACCTAGGGTGCGACCATCGGGTAGAAAACCTGAAGCGCTTGCCCATACCCAGAAACTCTTGTACTCCCAGACGCCACGGCCCCAGTCCAGGTTGCCCAGTGCTTGATTGGGTTGCAGATCAAGGCGGCGCTGCCCGTGTTGCACCCAGCCGACTGCTGGTAGGCAGTTTATCTTGCGGTTATAGTAGAAGCGGCGGCGTCCGATAGGGATGACGATGACCATGGATTCATACTGAGGCGGGCAGTGGAGCGTCACATCAGCGGCAATGCCCTGGCCGCGGTTAAAAGCTGGCCAGTCCACCTGTAGATGACGCTGGTCTTCCTTTAGCTGGAAAGCGATTCGGACGCGGCCATTGTCAAAGTAGGAATCGCCCTGGTCGCTGTTTCTTGCCAGGTGGATGCCTCTGCCCAGCGGCACGATGAGGGTCTCCTCTGCCAAATCTTGCGTGTGGAAATCCAGCATGTAGACAAATACCAACCCGAGGTAGCCAACATGGGATAGCGTCGCAGAGAAGAAAAAGTCGGGCGTGGTGATCCCATAATAGTCCCAGCGCTTGATGCGCAGGAATTGCAGCGCGCGCAAGGGGTAGAAGCGGACGTTCTCCAGATTGCAGTCCAAATACGGTTGCCGTGACCAACCTACCTGCACAAGCTTGCCCTCTGCATCAAGCAGCGGAGATGGCGAGATGATTTCCTTTTGCATGGCCCACCTTCCTTGGTTCCCAGGCGTTGTAACTACATAATAATAGGCGAAAATAGGCAAGCGGTCAAACGGACATGCGCATCAACGAACATGATCACAAATGAACGAATGTGCTGCTCCACGTATTCGTCTCCCATCCCTGACAGCCGAGATTCAAGACAAATCCCTCGTTTGTGTGGGGCAATCAGTGGGGGTAGAATAGAAAACATGGCACGTGTCCTGTGCGTTAATCCTTGGATTTACGACTTTGCCGCTTATAACCTGTGGATCGAGCCGCTGGGGCTGCTGACTGTCGCGGGGGTACTGCGCCAGGCAGGGCATGAGGTGACGCTGCTCGATTGTCTCGACCGGCATCACCCTGTCGCCCCGGCACCGGTATCTGCCCGAGATGCCTATGGCTGTGGCCATTTCGCCAAGGTCGAGCTGCCCAAGCCACAGGTGTTATCTCATGTTCCGCGGCGTTGGGGGCGTTATGGACTGCCTGTGGAGGTTTTTGAGGCAGAGTTAGATGCCCAACCCCGACCCGATGCGGTGCTGGTCACCTCGATGATGACCTACTGGTACCCAGGTCCTTTCGAAGCCATTCGCCGTATCAAGATGCGTTGGCCAGATGTGCCCGTGGCTCTGGGTGGCGTGTATGCCACACTGTGCACCGACCATGCTCGTGCCCATTCTGGAGCGGATGCCGTGATCAGTGGGCCGGGGGAAAGACAGGCGCTGGAGTGGGTGAACGAGGTGACTGGCGAGTCACGCACCCTAACAGTTGCGTCTACGGATGCCCCTCCGGCGCACGATTTGCGTCGCCCACAAGGCTACGTCGCGATCCAGACTGCCCGCGGCTGTCCTTTTCACTGTCCCTATTGCGCGGTGCACCAGATCGTGCCTGGAGGGATTGTGCTGCGCCCAGTAGAGCAGTTAGTGCGGGAAGTAGTCTGGTGCGTCGAGACTCTGGGCGTGCAGGACATTGCTTTCTATGACGATGCCTTGCTGGTGAATGCAGAGCAACATATCCAGCCTATTCTCGATGCGGTGATCGAGCGTGGTATGCGCGTGCGTTTTCACACGCCCAATGGCCTCCATGCGCGGTATATTGACCGCACTCTTGCCAAGAAGATGCGCCGTGCTGGCTTTGTCACCATCCGTCTGGGGCTTGAGACTGTTGACCCTGAAGAGGAGCAGCGCGATGGTGGCAAGGTGGACGAGGCAAGTTTTGCCCAGGCGGTGAAAGCACTACAGGGTGCGGGTTTCACGGCGCGCGAAATATCCGCCTACGTGCTGATTGGGCGACCTGGACAGGATCTGGGAAAGGTACGTGCTACCGTTGCTTTTGCCCATCGCTTGGGCATCCAGGTGCATGCTGCTGAGTTTTCGCCTGTGCCTGGGACAACCGAATGGCAGGCAGCGGTCAGCGCAGGGTGCATTCCAGCAGATGCGGATCCCCTGCTGCACAACAATTCCATCTACCCTTGTGCCGATGTGCAGGCTATGGAGGAACTGAAACGACAGATTCGAGCAGGGAATCAGGCATTGCTTTCTATTTAGGTCTCACTCGGATGGAATGCGTCTCACGCTCCATACTGTGCCGGTAGATGAGCGTCTGGGACTCGCGATCCACTTCGTAATTGCCATCGGATACCTCGACCAGGTAACCATCAGGGTACTGGTAATTGGGCACGAAGATCTCTGTGGGCGCCCGCACGGCCGGATCGTGGCGGAACTCGAATTCGAAAGTGCGGGACTTGTAATTGAAACTCATGCGCAAGGGCTCCCCGGCGGTTGCCTGTGCGTAGGGACGCACGACGGCTGGAAGCGCCCGACCACCAGAGTGGATGTCGCTAGGGTCAGTCTGCTGGTCACGGCTGAAGATAGAGAGATCCTCATCGTTCCACTGGTCGCCATGGACGTTATCGTTGTCGGCAGTGTAATTCCACAGTGTGCAACTGACCAGGTTGGCTTCCATAGTCTGGAAACTGGCATCCATTGCCCGCGTCTGCAGGGAGAAATCACCTGTGCGGTAGGCGCGTTTTCCCTGCATATCGAAGGGGATTCCGAATTCGCCGATGAGCGTGGGGATATTCCCCATTTTACTTGCAGCCTCTGCTTTGATGCGGGCAATCTGCTCGAAGAAGGAGCCTCGTATCCGCCATGGGCCAAGGACGAGTTTGCCCGTGTGAAAGTCCATGGTCAGATAGGAGCGAAAGTGCTTGGTGAACAGGGTCAAGCCGTCGTACCAGTGGGCGGCATTGACCACGTTCGGTGCATCTTCCGGCCCCCAGTGGGGATGTCTCTGGGCTGGCACGCTCTCCAGGAAGATGATCGCGTCAGGAGCAACGGAACGTATTTCCTGGGCATAGCGGTTGAGGAAAGGACGCAGGTGGTCATTGACAAAGTCCACGCGGCGTCCATTGACCTGGGTAAAGTAGTCGGGGCGAAGCAAACGCGGCTTGCTTTCTGCGTCCACGTCCCATACGCCATGCTCCTTCCAAATGCAGTCGTACCCAGGCAACCAAACGCGCACTCCTTGGGGATTGACAAGCCGCTTTTCACGTAACTTGGCTCCGGTGATGCGCATCTCCCATATCCCTACTTCCTGTGGGAAGCCTGCACCCAGCACCATGGACTGGAAAGGCGTCGGCGTTTCCCCCAGCAGCAATGGCCCAGCGTAGTTCAAGTTTGGCCAGCCTATGTACCCAGATGAGGGCTCGTTCAATGTATCGTAGCCCACAACATTGGGCAGGCCCGACAACCGCTGTGCAACTCGTTTCATGGCGTTGATGTAGTGGCGCTGTAGAAAATCTTGCACTGGTTCGCCATCTACTCGGGTGCAAGGGGCGAAGTCGTTGCCGCCGAAGAAGAGAGTGAACATCGTCGCCGCTGCCAGTTTGTTGTAGTTGCTTGGCCAGATCATGGGCGGGAAGGGATCGCCATGAATGGCATGGATGATGGCTGCGCCAGTTTCGGAGAAGCAGGTGACGTCCATGCCCACCGCCTCAAAAGTCCAGCCTGGCGCGCCGTCACCGCCGGACATACGGCTCCAGACATCCTGGTGCGGGTCGATGAACAAGCGGATGCCGTACTCGTCTGCCTTGCGCACTATGGCATAGAGATAGTCCAGGTATTCCTCATCGTAGATGCCTGGGCCTGCGTGCTCCACTGCTTCCCAGGTGACCAGAAAGCGCAAGAAGGTGAATCCCCAGGCACGCAAACGGGAGAAATGCTCATCTGCTTCCCCGAGAGGGAAAGGACGTCCGACGAAGGAGACATTGCGGTGGTCATAGAATCCTTCGCGGATGTGGGTCGCTCCGTTTGGGCGGAATGGCACCTTGCTGCTCCCTCCCAGGTTCACGCCACGCAGGATGAGTGTCCGTCCATGTTCGTCTTTGAACCATGGCCCGTCAGTACGGATCATGTTTCCTCCCCAAATTCATGTTATTTTGGACAAAGCAAAGGGGCATCACTCACAAAAGAACCCCTGTGCACTTATATTGTACTGGGGAATTACCTCGGGTCAATTGCGCATGTTGTTTCACACCATCAAGAACGGTTTGACCATAAGGGTTGGTATCATTAGAATCTGCACGCGGGTTTGATGCTTTGGGCAGCGCTGCCCATGCGCTTTGCAGGCAGTTGCCCAGATATTGCCTTATTTACCCATGAACAATCGCTTGATCAAGGAGCTATCCAGTGAGATATAGTGTATTTCTTCTCTTGATCCTTGTGCTGACATCGTGTGCACAGAGTGCAATGCCGACTGCGACAACCATTCCCACGTTGCTGCCGACCGCGATGTCAAGCATCGCACCCACTGTTCAACTCTCGCCCTCGCCGCAGCCGAATTTCATGGTACATCCCGATGGTGCGCGCATTGAACTGGATCTCTGGGTGGATGACCCCACGCCGACGCTCGGTTCCTATGTCACTGTGCGGGGGAGCATCATTAGGAACGGCGTGCGCCTCGGTGGGCTGATGATGCGGGCGGAGTACCCTGTGAAAGATGGCACCAAGCAGTGCGATGTGCTCATTATCTACGGGGCCGGGGTCTGCACGCTCCCTGTGCGGGACTATGTGCCTGGTGTATTCCTGCCAATTACGGTTACCTTTGACTACGACGGCGTGCGTTATACGGGTCAGACTGGCTTTACCCCGCGACAGCCATAGGAACAAGCATTCGATAGTACTTTCGGTGGTGAAACAATCCTCTCCCTCTCGCACTTAAGATGGCTTCGGGCGCAAGCGCACGCCAGATTTGACAAGGTTGCTATTCTCTGTTAAAATATTAAATGCACACGTGTGCAAAATACCTGGCGTCAAGGATGCAGCCATGGGCGTGTCCATCAAAGAGGTGGCCAAAGCAGCAGGAGTTTCCCATTCCACCGTCTCCCGAGCGCTTAGAGACAGTCCCCTGGTCAACGATGAGACCAAGCGCAGGATACGGCGTCTTGCTGAGGAAATGGGGTATGTACCCAGTGGTGTCGCTCGCGGCCTGGTAACACAGAGCACTCGCACCATCGGTTTGGTTGTTACCACGATTGCTGATCCTTTTGTAGCCGAGATCGTGCGCGGGGTGGAGGAACTAGCGCTGGATCATGGCTACAGCGTGTTCCTCTGCAATTCCAATGCTCAGCCACAACGTGAAGTCGCCGTGGTACGCCTCCTCCACGAGAATCGCGTAGATGGGGTTATCGTAACTTCTTCTCGGGTAGGGGACCTCTATCTCCCTCTGCTCGAAGAGATGAAGGTGCCAGTTGTGCTCATCAATAATCAACGGGCTGGTCGGTATGTCTGGTCCGTAGCCACGGACAACGTCCATGGCGGCTGCTTGGCCACAGAGTACCTGATTGAATTGGGACATAGAAGGATCGGCTATATTGGTGGATCCCCCGAAGTCAGTTCCAATCGCGATCGCCTGCATGGCTATAGGCAGGCATTGAAATCTCATCGGATCCGATATGACCCTCGCTTGGTCACCAGCGGCAATGGTCGGATGGAAGGTGGACAAACGGGGGTACAGAGCTTGCTCTCCTTGCCCCAGCCACCTACTGCCATTTTCTGTTACAACGACATGACGGCTATCGGAGCGCTGAGGGCATTGAAGGAGGCACGAGTGCACGTGCCTCAAGACATGTCCGTGATCGGTTTTGACGACATCGCACTGGCAGCCTATGTTGACCCCTCGCTGACCACGGTAGCCCAGCCAAAGCATGAGATGGGGCAACTAGCTATGCGTATGCTGCTCGAACTGCTCTCAGGGAAGAAGGATGTGCACAATATTGTGCTGCAGGGCGAACTGATTGTGCGGGCTTCGTGTACCCGATGCAAGGAAAATACATAAAAGAGGAGGAAACCCGAGTATGAAGGCACTAGTGCTCAATGCAGAGTGGAAACCCAGAGAAGGGTACATTCTCTCGGATTTCGAGCGCCAAACGGGGAAAGCCATCACTGGCAGCAGTGTTTGGCGAAACCCCCAGCTGAAGGTTCGGGAGGTGGAGCGGCCAATTCCCGGGCCAGACCAGGTTCTGATTCGGGTGAAGGCTTGCGGTGTCTGTGGTTCGGATATCCATTTCTATGAGACGGATGAGCAGGGTTATATCCTCTATCCCGGACTCACCAAATTCCCCACTATTCTGGGGCACGAGTTCTCCGGCGTGGTCGCAGAGGTAGGCAAGCAAGTGAAAGGCTTGGTGCCTGGTGATATGGTCACTGCCGAGGAAATGATCTGGTGTGGTTATTGTACCCCATGCCGTAACGGGTTCCCCAATCATTGCGAAAACCTGGAGGAGATTGGTTTCACCATCCCCGGCGCATTTGCCCAGTACATCGCTATTGGTGCCAAGTACTGCTGGAAGATCAACGATTATAAAACCATCTTCGAAAGCGAAGAGAAAGCCTACGAAGCAGGCGCTTTGACCGAGCCCACATGCGTCACCTACAATGCCATGTTTGAGCGCGCTGGAGGCTTTCGGCCAGGTGCCTATGTTGTTGTGTTTGGCACAGGGCCCATTGGACTGGCCGCGGTGGGTTTAGCCGAAGCAGCCGGCGCTGGGAAGATTATTGCCTTCGAGGTTTCCCCGCAGCGACGGGAACTGGCCAAGAAAGTTGGGGCGGACTATGCGTACGATCCCAGGCAAGTTAAGCCAAGCGAAGCGATCATGGACCTGACCGGGGGACAAGGGGCTGACTTATTTGTAGAGGCTGCTGGTGCTCCTCACTTGACCGTGCCGGAGATGGAGAAAAGCCTGGCCATCAACGGTAAGATCGTGCAAATTGGCCGTGCGGCGCAACGGGTGCCGATTTATCTCGAGACGTTCCAGGTGCGGCGTGGGCAAATCTATGGCTCACAGGGTCATTCCGGCCATGGCAATTTCCCCAATGTCATTCGTCTAGTGGCTTCTGGCCGGTTGGACCTGACGCCTATTATCACGGCGCGCTATGACCTTGACCACGTGGTAGATGCCATTGCCCAATCTGGCGCACGGCAGCATGGCAAGATCATAGTAAAGCCGGATTAGGGGCAGGATATCGGGTCTAAGCAATCTCTTTTCACAGCGGGAGGAGAACATGCCACAGAAAGTTAACGTTGCAGTGATCGGTGCTGGCCGCATTGGCAGGCTGCATGCACAGAATCTGGCTTTCCGTGTCCCCCATGCTCGGCTCATCGCCATCGCAGACATTGCTCTCGAGGCTGCCGAAAAATGCGCTGCAGATTGCCAATGCCCCACTGCTTGCCAAGATTATCGCACCCTGCTGGACAATCCAGACATCGAGGCTGTGATCGTTTGCAGCAGCACGGATACCCATGCGCAGATCGTCGAAGAAGCCGCTGCGGCAGGAAAGCACGTGTTTTGCGAAAAACCGCTCGATTTCAACCTAGCGCGCATTGACCGTGTGCTGGCTGCTGTGGAGAAAGCGGGAGTCAAGCTACAGATTGGCTTCAATCGCCGTTTCGATGCCAATTTCAAGCGCGCGCGCGAACTCGTCGCCGCAGGCGAGATTGGCTCACCTCATATCCTGCGCATCACCAGCCGCGATCCGCAACCACCGCCCATCGAATACGTGAAGCGCTCGGGGGGCATCTTTCTGGACATGACCATCCATGACTTTGACATGGCGCGCTATTTGATGCAAAGCGAAGTAACCGAGTTATATGCCACGGGCGGTGTGATGGTAGACCCAGCGATTGGCAAGGCAGGCGATATTGATACTGCGCTCATCACCCTCCGTTTTGACAGCGGAGCTATCGGCTCCATAGACAACAGCCGTCGAGCGGTGTATGGCTATGATCAACGCGTCGAGGTTTTTGGGTCCGGGGGCGTGGTTATCGTTTCCAACAAAAAACCTGATACGGCGGAGTGGAGCACAGCCACAGGCGTTCATTCTTCGCTGCCTCTGTTCTTCTTCATCGAGCGGTACACGGATTCTTACATTGCTGAGATGCAAGCGTTCATTGAGTGCATTCAGCAGGACAGAGAACCACCCGTTACAGGGCTGGATGCGCGCGTCCCTGTGGTCATGGGTTATGCGGCGGGCAAATCCTATGCCGAGAACCGTCCAGTCAGGTTGAGCGAGATTGATCCAGCAATGGGGAGAGGATAGGTCTTGGATGCGTTATGGCGTCTGTACATGGATATTCGGGGATGAGTCTTTAGCAGAGATAGCGGCCAGGTTAGCGTCCCTTGGCTACGATGGAGTGGAGTTGCTGGGCGATCTCGCGCGTGTTGATGCTCGTGAGGTCAACGCAGTGCTGAATGGACAAGGACTAAAGGTTCTCTCCCTCACACCGGAGAACGTGGATTTAGCCCATCCAGATGACGGCATTCGCCAGGCAGCACTCGACTATTATTGTCGTTTGCTGGACCTGGCCAGCTCGCTGGGGAATCCCATTGTCTGCTGTCATGGTGCGGTGGGACGTGTACGAGCTGTGACGAGTTATTGGGAAGAGCGAGATATCTTTGCGGAGGCAGTGCGCCTCATTGCGCAGCGGGCTCAACAATATGGGCTGAAGATCGCCATGGAGGTGCTCAACCGCTATGAGGCTCATCTACTGAACACAGCGCAGGAGGCGCTGCGCTTCATCGAAGAAGTGGATATGGAAAACGTTGGCATTCTGCTCGATGCCTACCACATGAACATCGAGGAGGCAGATCTGCGCTCAGCTATCCTATCGGTTGGGACGCACCTTTTTCTCTTCCATGCTGCGGATTCCAATCGGCAGGCAGTTGGACGAGGACATACGGACTTTATCGGACTAATGCGCACGCTCCGTGAAGTTGGCTACAATGACTCTATCATCATCGAGTGCACTGCTGCGGGGCCTGATCCGTTCACTCCAGTCAAGGGTCAAGGGTGGCGGGAAGAAGTGTGGGGATATGTGGCGGAATCGCTCGAGTTACTGCGTGCTTATGAGAACATCGTGTGGGGAAAGGAAAGCTAGGGCTATGCTACTAGGTCTCAACGGCGCTACTACAATGAAAGCTGACTTGCCTATGGATATCGCTGCCGCAAGTGCGGCTGGCTTCAAAGCATTGGAGATTTGGGCGGCGAAACTGGATGACTATCTGCGAGATCATCGCTGTGAAGAATTGAGCACGCTCCTCAGTCAGCGTGCGATCCTTCCCGCCAGTATCAATTCGATTGAATTCATCACCTTCCGTCCTGAGCATGAGCATGCGCAGATCACTTCCCGCTGTCAACAACTCTGCGCGTGGGCACATGAGGTGGGATGCGATAAGATCGTGGTAGTACCAAGCCCGACACCCAAAGGCCAAGTCAGCAGGGCGGAGATACGGACGGAATCGGTCAATGTGCTACGGGAACTAGCCGCTATAGCCGAGCCGTATGGAGTCAAATTGGCTTTTGAGTTCTTGGGTTTCCCTTGGTGCTCGGTGCGGACTCTGGAGCAGTGCTGGGAGATTGTTCAGGAAACGGCTCTACCCAATGTAGGTCTTGTGATTGATACCTGCCATTTCTATGCTGGAGACTCGTCTCTAGACTCCATCGCAGAGGTATCGCCCCAAAAAATCTTCATCTTTCATATCAACGATGTAGAAGATCGTCCGAAGGATTCGATTGAGGATGCCTATCGCTTGCTGCCCGGGGAGGGTGTGATCCCGTTGAATGACATCTTAGCGCAGCTCAAGCGAATTGGGTTCGATGGCCTTTGTTCTGTCGAACTGTTTCGTCCAGAGTATTGGGAACGTGAACCAAGTGAACTAGCTGCCGCGGCACGGGCAGCCGCATTGCGTGTGCTAAGCCCGTACTTTGAAGTGGCATAAAAGGCAGAGCAGCCTAAATGGAGAGAATTTGTTACGCTTGTCTGTAGATGCTATAATTGAAAATAGGCAGCAAGACAATGGCCAGAAGGATTTCCCGAGAAAAGTATTACAGGAAAGGAGGTGGGCAGAAAGATAGGGATCATCTGTGGAGGGTTTTTGAGGCTGGGTTTCTAGCCTTACCATTCCAATCTTTCGAGGAGGAAAGCAAATGGGCAACAAAATGTGGAGACTATTCGTTTTGATCTTGGTTGTGGCCGCTCTCGTGGTTTCATGCGCACCATCTCCTACACCTACACCGCAGGTCATTGTCCAAAGGGAGACTCAGGTTGTCAAGGAGACGGTGGTTGTTCCCATCACGCCGACACCCCCACCGCCAGCGCCAACAGAGATCACCATGGTAGATACCAACTCCGGTGCCAATTTCCAATGGTACTGGCAGAACGTGGTCATCCCCTCCATCCAGGAGCAATTGGGGGTGAAAGTTAACTATGTAGTGGGCAGTGAATCAGAGCTGATCGAGCGCATGAAGGCTTGGGAAGCGGGCAAGGGCGATGTGCACTTGCTGTTCGTCAAGCCCGAGCACATTGCCAATATGGTGCAGCAGGGAATCTCCTTGGTCAAGCTATGGCCTGATCTCAAGGGAGAGATCCCGAATCTGACCAAGTGCCGCGAGGATTACCTCGAACTGGCGCAGGGTGTGGACATCCAAGGCACGGGCGCACTCTACTGGCGCAGCCAATATACGCTGATTTATAACACCGAGTACGTCAAGAATCCGCCCAAGTCTTGGAAGGAATTTTACGAGCGGCGTGCAGAGTGGAAGGGTCATATCGGCTGGATGCGCCCCGATTCCAAATCTGGCTCCGGCCGCAGCCTGCCGTACAGCTTCCTCAATGCGTATGTCCCACTCACAGATGCCCAGGACAAGCCCATCCCGTTGGCAGAACTGCAGGCAAAGCCCGAGTTCCAGGAAGCAGTGGACAAACTGAAAGATTTCCTGACTTACTGCAAGATCGCCAACGAGCCAACGAACATGTTTGAGGATTTTAACGCTGGTGATACCTGGATCGCAGTGTACGCTATGGATTATTCTCTGTGGTCTATCAGCCAGGGGACCATGCCGCCAACGCTTGCAGCAGCTGCGCTTAGCGATGGGCTGCCGGCAGGCTCGGATGGCTACCTGGCCATCCCGGGCAATATCTCTGAACCGTACAAGCCTGTGGCCATGAAGGTCATCAATTATCTGCTTTCGGATGACCAGCAGATCCGCCTGATCACCACGATGTGGCAGTATACCGGCACGGAAATCTGGGACAAGATCCCGGATGTCGTCTGGCGCAAGATCCCCAAGTGGGAAGAAGTAGAAGCGTACCGTGTCCGCCTTTCCAACAAAGAGGTTACCGACTGGATCAAGACGGAAGGCCCCAAGGTCCTGCTTGGCCAGTAGCCCTGCGGCCAACGGAGCAGCCTGGGCTGGGGAAACAGCCCAGGCTGCTCTCAAGGGCGCAAGAGGAAAACACTCACTATGCACAATTTCGCCAATAAAAGGCAGAACATTATCACCTTTTTGTTGCTGTCACCTGGATTGGCAGGATTCTTTGGCCTGTTCTTCTACCCCATGGTGGTCACCATAGTCCGTAGTTTTCGTCCTGAAGGACAGGCCTCTGGCTGGACAGTGATGAATTACGCCACCTTTCTCAGCGATCCTGATTTCAGGCGCATCATCTGGCTTACCTTTTTCTTGGCCGTTGCATCCACAATTTTGTCCATCATTCTGTCCGTGCCACTGGCATTGCTGCTGCGACGCAAGCCAGCCGGACATCGTCTGTTTCGTCTGACTATTCTGATACCAATCACCGTGCCTGGTTTGATTGGAGCGCTGGGGCTTTTGCTATTCTGGGGCAGTCGAGGCTGGTTTAACCTGCTCCTGCTTCAAGTGTTTGGGTTCAAAGCCCCGTTGACGGTCAACTATACCTTGGCTGGCTTGGTGATCTTTTACGTATGGCATTATTTCTCCTACACAGCGGTCACTACGCTATCTACGCTGGAGGGGTTGGATCCTGCTTTTGAGGAAGCAGCCAGGGTTGCTGGGGCAACTCCCTGGCAGGTGCTGCGCTATGTCGTGATCCCGCTCATTATGCCGGGCATCCTCTCTGGCTCGGTGCTCACCTTCATGGCTGCCTTTGGTGCGTTCAGCATTCCTCTGATTACAGGCGGGAACTATCGCCCCTTGTCAGTTGCGATTTACAAACAAATTGGGATCTTTATACCAGCACGTTGGTCTGCTGCTAGTGCTATGGCCGTGATCATGGCTACGCTGCAAGTCATTTTCTTAGCCCTGTATATGCGCATCTTGAGGAAGCCTCTGACATGACAACCCTAGCAAGACGTTACTGGCATGCCTTGGTCAATCAGAAAAAAGTCCTTGTCTATACTTTCCTGTGGAGCTTCTTCCTCTGGATTACATCGCCTTTCTTGCTCATTTTGTTCAAGTCCGTAGGAAGGAACTGGTTTGGCAAGCGATGGCTCCCTCCAGAGTTCACGCTGGATTGGTATAGGTGGGCGTTGACCATTGCCAATATCCCGCAAGTGTTGAGCAATACCTTGATCATCGCAGCGATAGCGGTAACTATTTCTACCCTTATTGCTCTGCCGACAGGTTGGGCGCTTGGGCGTCGCAAGGTGCCAGCCAAAGAAGTGCTCACATCCATTATCTTGTTGCCGCGCATGATTCCACCCATAGCGTATGCACTGGGCATTGCCCAGATTTTCTACCGCCTGCACCTGGTGGACACGCACCTTGGGGTTGCTTTGGCACATGTGGCTATTTGCGCTCCTTATGCAATTCTGGTGTTATCCTCTACTTTCGAGGGTTTGGATGAGCGTGTTTTGGAAGCCTCAGCGGTGTGTGGAGCAAACCAACTGCGGACCTTTTTCCATGTTACCCTCCCTATGGTCTTGCCAGGTATCCTGTCGTCCATCATCTTCACCTTCACGACTTCTTACAACGAATTCACCCTGACCTTGATGACCTATGGCCCACACACCATCACTCTGCCTGTGCGTACTTATCTGGCGGTAGGTGAGGGGTACTGGGAAGTGACCAGTGCCCTATCCATTATTCTGATCATTCCCTCCCTATTCGTGCTGTTCATGGTGCAACGGCAGGTACAACCGGAGAAACTGGTGGGAGGGTTCAAGGGAGTATGAGATGAGTGACTATATGATCGTGTTGCAGAACGTAACCAAGCGTTACGGCTCTATAGTCGCCAATGCCAATGTCAATCTCTCGGTCCGGCGCGGCGAATTGATGACTTTGCTGGGTCCGTCCGGCTGTGGGAAGACAACTGCTCTGCGCTGCATCACTGGACAGGTCATGCCAGATGAAGGGCGCGTCTTCATTGATGGAGTGGATGTGACAGATGTACCTACCCATAAGCGCGAACTAGGCATGGTCTTCCAGAATTTTGCCCTGTTCCCACACATGACTGTCTATGAGAATGTCGAGTTCCCGCTGATGATCCGACGCATGTCCCAAGCGCAACGGCGCGAGATGGTGATGAGCGCACTGCACCTGATTCGCATGGAATCCTATGCGCGACACTATCCGCGTCAGCTTTCGGGTGGACAGCAACAACGGGTGGGGTTGGCCAGAGCACTGGTTTATCATCCCAAGGTGCTGCTCCTCGACGAGCCCCTGTCCAATCTGGATGCCAAGCTGCGCGAGGAGATGCGCTTCGAGATCAGAGATTTGATTGGACGTCTGGGCATTACTGCGGTCTATGTGACCCATGACCAAGCAGAAGCCTTAGCCCTTTCCGACCGGGTAGCAGTGATGAATGCAGGTCGTATCGAGCAGGTAGGAACGCCTGATGAAATCTACGAATCGCCTCGCTCCAAGTTCGTGGCTGATTTCATCGGGCTGTCCAATTTCATCCGTGGCCGAGTTCTCTCTTTGGAGCAAGGGATGGCCGTGGTCGCGGTCAATCACATCAAACTGTTGGTGCCTGCTACAGAAGGGACGCAGGTGGGACAGGATCTGTTGGTTTTCATCCGTCCCAACGATGTTCAACTCTTTCCTGCTGATTTTGAGAGACCAGTCAATACATTCGAAGGAGTGGTCAACAAGCTGACGTACTTAGGCGATACGATTGACTACCGCGTGGTTGTGGGTGAAGGGGTACAGGTCAGAGTACAAACCGACGGCAAGGTGCGTTTCAAAGCTGGGGAAACAGTAAAAGTGTGCCTACCAGAGGCATGCTGTCGCGTGATATTAGAATAGACGATGAAACAATACGATGTAGCCTTCATTGGCCATTACACCAAAGACACTATTGTTTCTGCGGCAGGTACGAGAGTTGTAGATGGCGGTGCCTGTAACTATGGCGCCAATGTCGCTGCCAGGATGGGGCTGTATGCCGCTGTCGTTACCCGCTTGGCTAGGGAAAATTTTCATGTAGTAGAAGCGTTAAAGCGCTTGGGCGTGGATGTTTTTGTGCGTTTCACCTCCTTTTCCACTTGTCTGCGCTTGGAATATCCCAGCAACAATGTGGATCAGCGCACCATCTACGTCACCAGTTCTGCCGGTCCATTCACTCCTGAGGAAGTCAAATTCCTACAAGCGCGAGCTATCCTCATTGGCGCATCCATGCGGGGTGAGGTTGGCTTGGACGTCATCCAGGAGCTACGACAGAAGGATACACTCCTCGTCGCTGATGTGCAGAGTTTCATCCGCATAGTGCAGGATGGCGTGCTCGTCCCTGCGCCATGGTCTGAAAAGGAACAGGTGCTCGCTTGCCTCGATGTGCTCAAAGCTGATGCTGTAGAGGCAGAATTGCTGACCGGTGAATCTGACTTGCGGACAGCGGCGCGGATGATTGCGGAACTTGGTCCCCGCGAGATTGTCCTCACCCATCGAGATGGCGTACTGGTCTATGCCGATGGGCAGTTCTATCAGGCCGGTTTTTTCCCACACAAATTAGTTGGCCGCAGTGGGCGGGGTGATACCTGCATTGCCAGCTATGTCTGCAAACGGTTGGCAGCATCCCCACCTGAGGCTACCATCTGGGCAGCTGCTGTGACCAGCTTGAAGATGGAAGCGGAAGGTCCTTTCCGTAGAGACATCGAAGCAGTCAATGCATTAATCCAGACAAGGTATCTGCGGGCTGGCTAATAACCTGCAATCTCTCTTAGGCAATCCTTTCACAATTTACTGGAGTTGTTCTTGGGCTCTGTGAGTCTATGAGATAAGCGATCAAGGATGATTAAAAGGAGGAAGAGAACAATGGGTAAATGGCAAATTCCACCACAGGGTGGGCATATGGAACATGCTAATGGTCTCTATTTCCAGAACATGACAGGGAAAGAGATTGAGCAGCGTCTCAAGACCTGCGACCTCATTATCATTCCTATTGGGTCTACGGAGGCTCATGGGCCACATGCACCTTATGGGGAGGACACCTTTCTAGTCACCCGCATGGCAGAGCAGGTGGCTCTCGCTACTGGCTGCACTATTTCCCAACCGCTGTGGTTTGGCTCGCACCCTTATCATCACGTGGGCATGCCTGGGACGATTGTTGTCCCTGAGGAGTACTTTATTGGCATGTTGAAGGCGATCATGGCTGGCTTTTGGAATGCCGGATTTCGCAAACAGATCCTACTGAATGGCCATGGTCAGGAATACGTAATCCCAACCGCCATTCATCAGTTTGCCAAGACGTTCCAGGTGCCAGGGATTTTCGTCAATGTCAACTGGTACCATGCCATTCCTGCATACCTCAAGACGAAGGGGCAAGGAGGTCCTTACGAGACCAACTTTATCCACGCTGATGAAGTGGAGACTAGCTGGTCGCTGGCACTCTTGCCAGAGTATGTGAAAATGGAGGACGCAGTAGATACCAAGCCACTTGGCTTTCTCCCCGAGGGGCACATTGATAAAGCCGGCAACCTCCTGCAACGCCCTATCGCCTGGTATGGACATGCTGGGTGCGGCCCGATCGAGGTAGCGGCTTATCAACCAGGAGTGGTGGGAAAGGCTACCTTAGCAGACATCGAGAAGGCACGTGCTGGGGTCGAGGCACTTTTGGACTATCTGGAGAAGCTGGTCAAGGATATCATGGCGACCTTCCCACCAGGGAAGTTGCCGCCCGCAGAGATGGTCTCGATGCGTTCAGCGGAAGAGCTGGAAGCGGTGACCAAGCAACCCTTTGAGCAGGGTTGGAGGCATATCTACACCCTGGCCTATCCATTTTAATCGCAATGGCTCGCTTTTCTGCAGACATCGCCGTCATTGGCCATTTCGCCAAGGATGAACTGGTCTTTGGCGGCAATGAAGAGGTCGCCTCCGGCGGTTCGGTCTATTATGGTGCGCTTGCCTTGCGTCGGCTCGGTTTGCAAGTGGCAGTTGTGACGCGGCTGGCGAAAGCAGATTTACCACGCCTAGATGAATTGAGGGCAGCAGGCATCCTGGTTTTTGCCCGGCCTGCAAAGCAGAGTTCAGGTATTCGGAATGTGTATCTCAGCCCAGACATGGACCGACGTGTGTGTACACCCTTGGGCTTTGCTGGGCCATTTCGTCTGACTGATGTGCCTTCCATTGCAGCCAAGATATGGCTGATTGGTCCTATCATGGCTGGCGAGGTGGATATTCCATTCGTACGGGCAATTGCTGAAAGAGGGCCAGTCGCATTGGACGTGCAGGGATTTGTACGAGTGCGTGAAGGAGGCGAACTGGTTTTTAGAGACTGGCCACAAAAGGTGGATGGTCTCTCCTGCGTTCATTTTCTCAAAGCGGACGATGTCGAGGCTCAAGTTCTTACTGGCAAAACTGACCTAAAGGCAGCAGCCAGGGAGTTGGCTGGCTATGGCCCCCGCGAGCTCGTGCTAACCCACGCTGGAGGAGTGTTGGTTTACGCCGATGGGATGGAATACGAAGCACCATTCACACCAAGGGAACTGAAAGGCAGGACAGGGCGCGGGGATACGTGCTTTGCAGCCTATCTGGCTCGGAGGCTGACCTCTTCGCCTGCAGAGGCATGTTGCTTTGCTGCTCTTGTTACTTCGTTGAAGATGGAAAATCCAGGGCCTTTCAAGGGATTTGTAGATGAAATGTAGCATTGTCCTTTCTACGCAACGGACTGCCTTCGAGGGCGTAGCCTACAAGGGCGAGTGGGAGCAAAATGCCGCGAAAATGGCGCACTTGGGCTACGATGGTGTCGAGCTGGCAGTGCGTGACCCTAGCTTGCTTGACGTAACTCATGTGCAACAGGTGTTGTGCCGGCTTCATCTGGAGGTACCGGCTATTGGTACAGGCCAGGCCTACGGCGAAGAGGGACTCTCCTTCACTGACCCGCAGGAAAAGGTGCGACGGCGGGCAGTCGAGCGCGTCAAAAAGCATATCGATTTTGCCCGAACCTTGCAAGCCATGGTCATCATTGGACTAATTCGAGGACAGGTGCAGAAAGGCATCTCGCGTGAGCAAGCAATGGAGTGGCTAATTACTGCCCTTGCTGAGTGCGCTCAGTACGCCATGCCAAATGTTCACCTTGTACTGGAGCCACTCAACCGCTATGAAACAAACCTGATCAATACCGTAGCCGAGGGTTTGGAGTGCATCCAGACGATTGGCGCAGGCAACATTGGGTTGCTTTTCGACACCTTTCACGCGAATATCGAAGAAGTCTCACTTGAAGAAGCGATGCGCTTGGCAGGTGGTCGCCTTCTCCATGTACACGTGGCTGATTCCAACCGCTGGTATCCCGGTGCAGGGCATATTGATTTTGCCAAGGTGATTGCGGTATTGCGGGAGATTGGCTATAATGGTGGATATCTTTCCGTTGAAGCCATGCCAAAGCCCGATGCAGATACCTGTGCCCAGCGTGCGCTTGCCACGCTGCGCAGCTTATGCATCTAACATCGGCGATAAGGAGAAGGCATTGACTATCTACCCGGCGGTTGTTCTGGTTGTTGCTGCTCTTATTTTTGGTTTTCTGAATGGAGTCCAAGACGCAGGCAATGTTGTGGCTACAGCCATTTCATCCCGCTCCATGAACTGGCGCCAAGCCTTGGTGTTAAATGCTATAGCCCACTTTTGTGGACCTTTCCTTTTTGGCGTAGCGGTGGCTACTACGATAGGACAGGGGCTAGTTGCCCCAAACACTTGGACGGCTCCCGTTATCTTGGCTGCCTTGCTCGCCGCCATTCTCTGGAGTCTGATTACCTGGTTCTTTGGCATCCCCTCTAGTTCCTCGCACGGTTTGATTGGAGGGATACTGGGTGCGGTAAGCGTGGATTTCGGCCTAGGTGGAATCCAAATGCATGGGTTGATGAAGGTAATGATCGCTTTGTTCCTCTCACCCATCCTAGGTCTGGTGGTGGGTCGCCAGTTGATGCAGTTGATCCTTTTTCTGGCGCGCGAGGCTTCGCCTGGGATTAACCAGGTATTCAAGCGTTTGCAAACTTTCACTACTTTGATTCTGGCTCTGACTCATGGTGCCAACGATGCTCAGAAGACCATGGGCATCATCGCCGGGAGTTTAGTTGCCTGTGGCTACCAATCGGAGTTCAGTGTGGCACGGTGGGTAGTGGCTGTATCTGCTGGAGCGATGGCTTTAGGCTCGATGTTTGGTGGCTGGCGTGTGATCAAAACTGTGGGGAGCAAGTTCTACAAGATAAGGCCAGTGCATAGTTGCGCTGCTCAACTTAGCTCGGCGATGGTGATCCTTGGCGCTGCTCTCCTAGGAGTACCGGTGAGCACTACCCAGGTGGTCAATTCAGCCACGGTGGGTGTCGGTTCGGCTGGACGTCTATCCCGAGTGCGTTGGAAGATAGTCAGGGGTATTCTGTTGACCTGGGTTCTTACTATCCCGGCCACAACGCTGTTGGCTGCTCTCATTTACCGCCTGATAAGCCGACTTCTCAGAGCCTGGTAAGTGGGGATTGCCTTTGGACAACGTAATCAGAGGAGCTATTCCTACAAAAGGGGAAAGCTATGAGATTGAGGGAACTTTTCAAACCGCGCCAGGATAGATTTGTACAATTGCTCACTGCACAGGCTGCTAAGACTCTAGAGGGGATGGAAGCTCTGGAAGCGTATATGAAGGATGGGAATGAGGAGACAGCTAAAAAGGTTGTTAAGATGGAGAAGGAAGCTGATGAACTCAGGCGCATCCTTATTGAGGAACTCAACCGCACCTTCGTTACCCCATTTGATCGCGAGGATATCTTTGCTTTATCTCGCGCTATTGACGATGTCGTAGACTACGCGGCTACAACCGTGGAGGAAATGGCTATCTTCAAGGTAGAACCAAACGAGTATCT
Organism: Chloroflexota bacterium; assembly: GCA_014360905.1. Lineage (NCBI taxonomy): Bacteria > Bacillati > Chloroflexota > Chloroflexota bacterium. The sequence goes on along the minus strand of JACIWW010000001.1, from coordinate 193,268 downwards.
GCAGAAGATGACGGCTGTCCTGAGAGAAGCAGCGGAGAAGCTTCATCTCAGCGTTATGCGGTTAGAGGATTATCCCCAAGTAGCTCTCGATCACGCTACCCGGGCCAAGAAGCTAGAAAACCAAGCAGAGCACATCTATCGCGAAGCCCTGGCTAAACTCTTCGAGGGGCCTGAAGATGTGCATCATGTGGTGTACATGTTCAAGATGAGAGAAATCTACCGGCACCTGAGCAATGCCGCTGACCGAGGCGACGAGGCAGCTGATGTCGTTGCAGATATAGTGGTGAAGATGATGTAGACGTTTGAATTGGCTAGCGCGAGCTGTCAGATACCAAACAGACGATGCTTGCGCGTGGGCAAATAATGCTCGGAGAGAAACTTTAATGGCTTCTCGGCAAGGGTGAAACTTTCGGCCAGCTTGTCAAGGACTTGTCTTAGATCCATGAAGATGGCTGCTTCGTGTTGCGCAGCCAGGCGGTAGAATTGCTTTCCTTCCTCTTCGTATCCTTCCAAATCCCTTTTGCTCTTGCTCCGCAGGCTTTCCAGCGTCGGTGAACTAACCTGGATGCATTCAGGAAACATACCGGTGATGAAGAGGCAGACATCGGCGATGCGCTTGTACAACGAGAAGCGATAACCCTCTTCGACGGATTGGCAGAGTCGGATGAGGCTATCCACGTCGAGCTCGTTGAACCGGTATTTGAACCATACTCCTTTGCGTACGCGAACAGGCCACGTGTAACTCTCGATACGAGTGAAGGAAGCCAGCATCTCAGCCAAGTAATTGCACATTTCCCTGTCTTCGAGCAGGTCCACAACCTGCTCGGTGTCAAAGACCGGGATTTTCTGGCGTGACCTTAATTCAATTGTATAGCTTGCTTTCCGCAGATCTTTGCGGGCTTGTCTGAGCAGTACACTGAAGAAAAGCTTGGGTGTGATGTGCGGCAGGATTTCTTCATCGCTCATCACCCGCGTGAAGAGCCTCTCATCGCCCAGCATCGCTTCGATAAAGTCTTCGTCTTCCTGTATCACCTCAACCAAATATTCTTTATCACTACGCTGGGGAAGGAGGGTCTCTATTATGAACAAAATATCCCGTTTAGGAAGGATTGGACGCTTTTTGTCCATACCTTCGCACCTATCTCTGATATGAGATGATAAATGATGAAAAAGTCTATCTGCTCGTGGCTATATCCCAAGCCGCGTCAGTAGCCTTCGAGAGCTCACTCTAGCGCTTTGACCACAGCATTGGCAAATTGCTCGGCCACTGAATGATCTTGGGCAGTGATCATTTTCTCGTCAACTTCCAACGGGCGCCCAGTATAGGTTGCACCACTGCTCACCAGCCAACGGGCCACTTCGATGGGGCCTGTCACCCGCTTTTTTTCTACGGCGCCGGCCAATCCTAGGATTGCCGTAGCGTTGCCAATTGCCCCCAGGACCTTGTACTTAACGTCCTTGGCCAGTTGGCGTGCTTTATCGTAATCGAAGAGAAGGGTAGCTCCGTCTCCACCTACAAAGATAAAAGCGTCATAGTCGTAGGATTTGACATCATCCACTTTTACATCCACGGGAACTGCAATGCCCTGTGAACCTCGTATGACTCCTACTCCCAAGGAGGCGACCTTAACGGTGTGCGACTGCCACTCCAAAGCCCTTCGGATCGCCTCGTAGTAGTTGTCATCGAAATCCCGTGGAGGCATGATCAAAAGGACTTTTTTCCCTGCCATATCCGAAGTTCACCCTCCTGGCAAAGCCATGTTTTTCAGACTCATATAACATATACTTAACTCTGCGCATTTTGGCAAGTTGACAGTTCCAACATGAACAGAGTGAAAAACAGCATTGAAGAATCTATGTATAACTGAGACAGCTTAGTTCCAGTTACGCGCGATGCTGAGGTGCGACCTCAGCACGACTCAAAGAGGAATCGGTTCAACGCTTGGTCGGTGTTTGGAGGCCTGACAAATAGGCTTGGGGGTTCGTTAGGTCAGCAAGCAAGTTTTTCACTTGCCTCAGCGCAGAGGTCTGGATGCGCCCCGAACGAATGCGTTCTTTGAGCTCCGATATACTCATCATGGTGCTAGCATAGAGCCGTGCCATGTTCTCGTAGAACTGTTTTGTGGGCAATCTGGTCGGCAGGACACTGTGTAGGAAGTCGAACAGCTCATAGTTGCGGGTGGTTAGCTCGTTCAGCTTTTCTTTAAAGAACTCTGTCCCAGGCAGTGGAGTAAGGATGGTGAATTGCGGGAAGGTGATCTTCAGTCTGCGCACATACTCGATAAGGGCATCGAAATCAGACCTCTTCCATTGCGGGTCAACGATAAAGGCTCCCCATATATCTACTGCATTCGCGTGTAGGATGTGCGCGGCCTCCTCATTAATACGAACAGAGCTCCTTTTGCTCAGGCCGTTCAATTCTTCCTGCCGAAACTTTTCAAAGCCCACCAATACGGTCATGAGTCCTATTTCTGCCCATTTTTCGATAATATCGGGGCGGCTAACAATGCTGTCACTCCGCGCCTGCATCCAGAATTTGGCTTTTATCCCTGCAGCCTTGATCAGTTCGTAAATACGCTCCGCACGCGGCAAATTCTGTAAGAAGTTGTCATCTACAAAAGCAACCACATCTGTTATCGCATTCTTTAGCTCTTCCAGCACCCGCTCTGGCGACTTGGAGCGACATCTCCGTCGGTGGAAAGTCCAGACAGAGCAGAATTTGCAGCGGTATGGACATCCCCTAGCCGTCTCAACTGGACAAGGTGAGGCCCAAAATTGAAAGAAGTAGTCCTTTCGATATTGATCCACCAGATGGCGAGCTGGCAGCGGTGATTCGTCAAGCACGATCAAGGGCCTGGGTGCAGTGCGCACCTGGGCACCATATTGACGATAAATGATCCCAGGTACCCGGCGATAATCCAGACCTCTGGAGACAGCTTCAACTAATTGTGGAAAAGTCGCTTCGCCTTCGCCAACCACTATCGCGTCAATCTCATCGTGGTCGAAATCTTCAGGACAGAGCGTGGCATGGTAACCGCCTACCACGGTGAAGATGCCAGGGTCAAAGGCTTTCACTTCTCGGCAGATGGATAACATGCGTGGCACATTGGTCGTATAACCAGTCACCCCTACCATTTGCGGCGCAAACTGCGCTACGGCTTCCTCCAGGTTAGGTTCGATGCGCAGGTCCAATATCCTGACTTCGTGGTCAGGGATAGTGGCTGCCAGAATCTCGAGCGCCAAGGGTTCAGCACGCGCCAGCCTTGTGAAACCCACCAGGCTTGGGGGATCCTCAGGCTGAACAAGCAATACTTTCATTTTTCTCCTTGTCAAGTTTTTCTCTTTCCCGCGCTTTTGCTCGGCTAAGGCTATGATACGGCGGGGCAATGATACTTCTACTAATACTAAACACCAAGAGCTATAGGGGGTTGCGAAGATCGCCATTAAACCAGACGGTGTAATTGTAAACGCAAAGCGGATGGCTGGAACAATCGTTACTGCCATCCGCTTATCTGTTGCGTAAAAGTAAGCTATAAAGGCCTACTACGTCCTTGCCTTTATTCCACGACTACCCAGTCCGTTCCTCCGCGCCCAAACACTTCCGGCGAATACATTTCCTCTGCCTTAGGCGGAGGGACGATGAATTTGCCAGGCGTAGTAGCGCGGGCAACGTAGGTATAAGTGTGGACGCCCTCCCAGAGCAGGGAAGCAAAGGCTTCAGCACGCTGATCACGCAGGTTCTGGTGCTCATACCAAGTCCAATGCCACCACCAGTAGCGCATGCTCTCCTGGTCTGCAGGGTCTTGAGGGATGCTGCCGGTGACAGCCAGAGCGGGGTTGAGGATTTCGAATCCTGCCGGCAATGGGTCCATCAGTGCAACGTGATAGCGGCGCGATGGCGCGACCATAGTTAGCCGCACACGCACTCGTGCCCCGGCGCGGACGTGCCAGGTGCCGTCCTCATCTTGCTGCACATCCTGGGGGTTATCCACGGCTTCGTAAGTGCGTAGCACGGTAAAGCCCTGCTCCGTTGGTTCAAGGTCCAGATCTTTAGGAGCATATCTCATGCCCAGCCGATAGTAAAGCCGGCCTGGCCCGTCCTTGCTCAGGATGAGATTCTGCACACCCTGGCGCTGAACGAGGAACCACATGGGTACCTGCACTGCCTGGTACTCCGTAGTGCGGCCCACGAATTTGAAACCTGCCACATACTGATCGCCGAGCCAAATGCGTGCTACGAACTCGGGTGTCTGCGCTTCGTAAGTATTAAAGTACTTGTCCAACGCCAGGAGGATGAAAACATTCTCCTGCGTGTTGTCCCATTTGCCCCGTTTGCGATGGGCCAGCAAGCCGCGAACGATTTTGGGAATCAGGTCGCTGTCTGGTTGGTCTTTGATCAGCGCTTCTAAGATGACCCCATCGGCACGGCGATTGGATGCCAGCAACAGATAGCCATCTTCCTCGCGATAGGAGTTGGTGAAGGTAGCAGCGCCTGCTGTTTCCACCACGCGATTGTTGAGAAAGCGACGAATCTCGGTTACCTCTGCGGTGGATTGCGGGTCATCGGAAAGCACATAGAGCAGCCAGCCCAGAGCCTCTGGTTGCAGCCCAGTCGCGCCCTCGTCCCTGAGCAATTTGCGGGCGCGGGCGGTGTCCACATCCCCTAGTTGCGTCCGAACATAGAGGGCATAAGCGGTGAGGGTATTGCGCACATCCTTGCTGTACCAGGATGGAAAGTGTTTTTCGATATCCCGTATATAGTTCAATGCGCTAGATAGCATCTCATCGGGCACAGTAAAGCCCTTCTGCTTGGCTCTGACCAAGGCATGGGCCGCATGGATGGTGTGGAAAGGCCAGGACTCACGCCCTCGTTGCCAGATAGGAAAGCCGCCATCCATATTCTGAAGACCCTGTAGTATTTCGATGTCACGCTGCACTGCTTTGAGTAGCTCTTCCGGCCTAGGTAGCCCTTCAGCTTGGAAAGCGCTCAACACATCGCGTAGTGCGGCCACAGCCAGAATGCGCGATGCGATTTGTTCCGAGCATTCAAAGGGATACTCTACTAAGTAGAGCACTGCATCTGTCAACGCTTGCAGGGCTGTGGATGAGGTGCTGATGTCAAGGCCACCAAATTGTACGTAGGCATTACTGGGGGCAATCACTGGCTGAGCAATGGCGCCTTCATCTACGATACCATAGACGGCGAAGGCCTCTGTCGTGGCTGGAGTGTACACGGGGAGAGAGAACTCAGCCGCGTCAGCCCAGGGGCCAGACACAGCACCCACCTGGAAGTGGGCAGTGCCAGCTTTGTCTGTGGTGAACGGGAAGCGCACTTCGCGGCGATCTCGTGCTGGGACGGTCAAGCGCTGACCAGCGCTACCAACGAGGTTCATATTGGTTGCACGTACTACAACATCTACCTGCATCGGCTCATCTGTCTGGTTCTGTATGACCACTGGCAACTCGAACTCATCACCAAAGTTCAGGAAGCGCGGTGGCGAGGGGCGCACCATCAACGGTAGCCGCGCGGTGATGCTCGATTCAGCCTTGCCAAATTCCCTCTCACCGGCCACTGCTACGACCATGACACGGTAGCGGGTTAGGTTGTCAGGTAGTTTGACCTGCACCGCTGCATGCCCATCTGCATCCGTAGGCGCCTCCGGTTCGAAAGTGGCCAGCGGGTTGAAATCCATGCGTATTTGGATGGGCTGGCCAGTGCTTGGCGCCTCAGCCCCCACATACGATTTCTCTGCCGGCATCGGTGGCACAGGAGCCATGGCCATCGGTAGGGCTGCGCGCAACATCTGATCGGATGCTACCTGTTCTACTAGCCCGGAAGGCTCCATTAGAAGGATGTGTCCCCGCAAGTGATAATCTGCTACACCGGCTGAACGACGCTGGTAGAAAATCGCCACCGGGTCGGCAAGCTGGTAATTGGTCAGAGACAAGATAGCTTCATCCACTACCACCACGGCCAGTTCGGCGCCTTGTACTGGTTTGCCCGATGCGTCTTTCACGGTGATGTCTACTAGGGTTTCTCCGCCTGGCTCCAGTTCTTTATCCCTCGGTGTTACCTGCAGGGAGAGCGTGCGCGAGTACGGTGGCACGGAGAGGTCCAGTCGGCCGGTGGCGAAGGCGGGCCTCTTTGGCAAGGTTTCATCTACCTCGCCTGCGCTGTTCAGACGAGGTGCGGAGCCGACGAGATCCACTTGCACGTGAAGGTTGGGGATATATGCTTCCACAATCGGTACCCGGATGGTGTACGTGGACTCATCCATGCGAAAGCGCTCCGTGTGGATGATACCGGCTCGGCGCAAGGTAAGCAGTCCCTCGGCGGGGACGAACGGCGACTGCACCAGTATCTCCGCTGTATCCCCAGGCTGATATTCCTGGCGGTTGGGAATCAACTCAACTTCTTCTTGCTCCACCCGCGTCGCACCGGGCTGCTTCCCGCCACTAACCCAGCGGGTGATCTGGGTCAAATTGCGGCGACCCTTGCCATCCACAATAGTTGCAGTGATGCGGTAGGTACCGCCTTCTGGCGTTTCGAAAGTGCAGCTAACCGGCTCCTCTTGTGAACCTACGGTGCAGCGTTGTTCATCCACTTCTTCCTCACGCCATTCGCCTTTCACGTAGCGCCAGTCCAGACGTACCATGCGCATCTCAATGGGTCTGTCGGCTATGGTTTTGCCATCCAGATCTGTGACGATGGCATCTACTTTGATAGGCTTGCCTTTCTCGTAAAAAGTGGCGCTGGTGCGCAAGCCCACGTACAGGTCGGCGGGATGTACTAGAATCTGCGAGGAGGCAGACCAGGCCTGGCGGTTGACATCCATGACCGAGGCTTCTATTGTGACATTATTTGGCTGCGGAGGGTCAACTGCCTCGAAGTCAATGCGCAGATTGTGCTTGCCCGCTGCATCGGTAACGCCAGTAAAGGTTTGAGAGCGGATAGTCACGGGCTCCGGGATGCCCCAGCGGGGAAAACCGCGCCACCAAGGTACCCAGATACCGAAGGTGAAGTCATCCCAATTAGGTGGTCTGTAGGTCCCCGGCTGCGAGGTTACGTTCCAGATAACCTCGGAATTGGCCAACGGCCCCCCCGCATAGTACTTGGCTTCGACTGTGGCAGTGGCATGTTCCCCAACGAAGTAGGGACCTTCGCTGATGCTAGTGGAAACCTCAAATTCTGGACGCCGGAATTCCTGAACCTGAAATGTATGGTAGTGCTCTGCCCCGCTTGCTACTGCGCCGCCTAAAGCCAAGCGTAGATTGGCATAGCCCAAGTTCATGTTTTCTGGCAGTTTGAACGATGTGTCAAACCCGCCGAGGGCATTCAGGTATAGTGTGCCGGCCAGGAGTTGGTTATCGCGGGAATCAACCACCTGATAAGAAACAGGCGTGCCCTTTGGAGGTGCAGTCAGCACATCGGCGCCCTCGCTCATGCCGACCAAGCGAACCCAACCTTTGACATGGACTTCCTCGCCGGGGCGGTACATCTGGCGGTCATCGAAAACGTACCAACGCGGCTGGTCTACTGATTCTACATAACGCCAGCCAATGTCCCACCAACTGGTGCTGCGAGGCAAAATAGCAGTGTCATCACCAAGCTGGGCAATGAGATAACCGTTTTTCTCCTCCTTGGAGGGCAGGGGTAACCTAGCCAATCCGTCAGGGCTGGTCTTGGCACTAACTTTTCCTGGGAAGAGGGTCAATTCTACTCCTTGCAGCGGAGTTCCATCTTGGATCGAGTTGGCCCAGGCAATCATTTGCTGACTGTCCACAAAAGCATCCAAGCCAATGTTGGTCACCTGCACCCAGACGCGGATCACTGGTTTCCAATCCCGATCCGCAGAGATTGACACGGAGGGCTGACCCGCTTCTATGATCAGGATGACATGCCCCTTTCCGCCTTCCAGCACGCGTGTCAGGTCAATAGAAGTCTCAGTGAGGGTGTCCAACTCGCCAGCGACACGTACCTGCTCATCCAATACTTTACGGCCCGGTGGCTCACGGGGCTGGTCGCGACGGCTGGCTTCCTGCAGATACTCCAGGTAACTGAGCCAATCCTCTGGCTTCACTGCGTAGGCTTTCACCGTCACTGTGTTGTAGTTGATGGTGAAAATGGAATACGTTGGCTTGCCGGCGGGATCCACAACAGCGAGGTTTTCCCAGGAGACGTACATGGACGGTTCGGCTGAGCCGACCTGGAAGGTAACGATTGTGTCTTTGCCTAGAGTTTGCCCGAACTGGTCAGCGATGCCCGCTTTCAGCGTTACTTTGTAAGTCGTCCGCCCTTTGGAGCGTCCCTCGATTTGCAAGGTGTTGCCTATGATGGAGAGCTTTCCTCCGGGCAATTCCGGTTCAATCTGCACCAGGGATTCATCAAAGACTTCCCCGTTCAGCGGATTGCTGAAACGGATGTACCAAGGCATCATGGGGCGACATTCATCCCCCCAGCCACAATTGGATTCCACGACACGCAATGGCCCGTACGTGGTGAAGGTGAAGCTCTGCACGCTATCCGTGATCAGAGGGCCTTCCGCTGACGGCGTACCGGGGCCAATGTCCACGGTAACGGTAGTGTCATAGGGCAACAAGTCTGAGCAACGGAAGGCCAGCCAGCGTCCTTCGCCAGCATCTTTTGCCAGACGGGCAACCGTCTCGTCCGCCTCTACTTCCTCTTTCTTGGCCAGCATGGTGGGGAACACTTTGCCGCCTGCCTTGACCTTGATTGTTTCCAATACGGCAGAAGGATCAATGCGCTGGTCGAAAGCAACGAATATCAATGGATTGCGCACTTGAGGACCTTCTGCGGGATGCGTCGACACTACGCGTGGCGGCGGCGTGGTAAAGGTCCACGAAACGGTTTCTTCCAGCCTGCCGCCGATGGCTGAAGTAGTGCCGGCGGGGATTTCCACCGTGTAGATGGTGGCCATGGGGAAGCGGACGGTCGGCTGGAAAACGAGGGTCTTGGTGCCCACCCAGCGCCAGGACCCCTGGGGCAAAGGCGACAGTTTGACCGGCACTTCCTTTGCCGCCAGTTCGGCGTGGTCAGTGAGAGGCACCATTGGTTGGTCGAAGGTGATGCTGAGGAAAGGAGCCAACTCCACATTGCCCTCGGGGCTGTAACGGAGCACTCTCAATGGGCCAGCAGGTGGTTGCTCACTAGGTTGCATTTCAACAGACGGTGGGAAGGGCTGTTGGATCGTCTCGCCTGGGCGTGGCGCAGGCAGCGTCTCTGGTGGCAAGCGAAATTCTTGCCTATCCTCAGGTCTGTCCGCAAGCGGGGGCAGCCTGTTCAACACGGCCTGTGCTTCCTCTGGGGACAGAGGCTCTGTCTCTGCTAGCGGTACAGGAACTGGTTGAATGGGTACTTCCGAACCCTGGCTAAGTGCGAAACGCATGCCGCCTGTGCATCCTTCTGTAACGAGCAGAGTGGCGGGTCGGACCATGGTCAGCCCATACTCGCCAGTGACAACTGGGACTTTGGTTGGCATGGGTGTCGCAGGCGCAACACACCCCACCATGCCTGTTATGAGCAGAAATGACAATAGAGCGTGAGCGTATCTCCGTACCGCCGCACGATGCCCAAAGAACGCATTGCGCTGTGGAGTATAATCCAACATAGCCGCCTCCTCAAAACTAGACATTGCGTATCTCTGACGCCTAAATACGCAGGTTTGTTCCCGTTTTGAAGGCCTGCAGTGGGTTGATACCCTGTCAATCTTCGTATACGCGCCAGAAGGGTTTCTCCGGTTCCCAGCGGTCGAAGAACTCTTGTGGTGGTCGTACCAGGATGGCTTCTGCTTCTGCTGCAATAGTTCCATCGGGGAGCAAGAGGTTGGCAGCAACTCTGGCCCTGTTGGATGTGCGTTGGGTGCCCCAACCATACAAGGTCACGGGTTGGCTAGTGGGAACTGGCCTGCGATATTTTACCTCCAACTTGAGCGTTACCATTAGGTTGCGGTCATCGCCATCCAGAAGCAGGGCACGCCCTGCGGTTTCATCTAGGAGTGCGGCAATGATACCGCCATGCACAATGCCTGGATAACCATTGAAGTGCTCTGGAATGGCGACAGTGGCCTGAACTCGCTGGGTGGCATGGTCATTGTACCAACTTACTTTCAACCCCACTGGGTTTTGGCGGCCACAGACAAAACAAGTGCGCGAATTGGGTTGCTTCTCCATGGCAAAACAAGTCCTTAGCGAGTGATGTGATTTTCGTCTATGGGTAGTTTACTCTCTCTTGCCGTTGGATACAAATTGACTTGTGCGCATGGCGGTTGGTGGACAGGGCGAATACGCAATTTGCCCCTATAACGGCGGACTGTTGTCCGCCTGGAGTGTTGAGTATGTCATCAGCACTGCCGCGCCCACCCCAGGCCATTTCAATCCCGGCGTGGACCTGCCGCCCAGGATTCTGCCTTGCGCATGAGATCCTCGGCTTCGGTCTGGGTCTCACACCAAGTAACGTACATCAGTCCTTCTGGCTCGAGTGCCCTCAGCACGCGCTCTGCATAGCGTGCCTCGCCGTGCAAATGCAGGAGTTTGCCTGCCTTCTGGATGCGTCGGTACATAGGTATCCACTCTGAGACGGGCGGTTGTCCCTCACCAGGCGTCCACTGGATGCCTTTTAGGTTGGGTATCTCCAGCAGGCGGTCGAGATGCTTGATCGCACCTGGGCCGTCCAGGTGGTAAAGCGCAAAGTCTAGATTGGAGAGCACGATCTCCAATTCGGGGACTACAAAGGAGTTGAACATGGCTGGCGAGATCATGCAGGATAGATCGGATTGCACATTGTACATCTTGCCTGGCGCCCAAACTCCGAGCCATTGGATGCTGCCCTGGTCATTTTCTTCCACCATTGCATACAGCTCATTGTAGCAATGAACCCAGATGTGAGCCAGTTCGATGACTGCCTGCTGCACTTGCTCTGGACGACCAACCATGTCCAGAAGCAAAGCCTCTGTAGTGCGCAGACTTGCCAGTACATCCGTGCAGCCTCCCAGGTCGGTGATACCGGTTAGGGCTTTCCCGGCGAAGAATGCGCAAGAAAGGCGAGTCAGGTCCTTAGTCAGTTGCCACCAGCGATTGTCCTCCTCCTGAAGGAGGGGGCGTTCGTATTCGTATGCGATAGGGCCATACCAAACTGTGTCAGGGGCAAAAGTAGGACGCGAGCCCAAGTAGGTAGCCATGATTCCTGGGCCCAGGTTAATCCAGTGCGATGGGACAGCTTCCGCTCCAAAGTACTGGGTGCGAAAGTGATGGTCTGCTGCCGCGATGAGGTAATCCGGGTCTGTCCACAATTGCGTCGGATCTTGTGGAGTGGTCGGTGGTTTTGGTCCCGGGAGTGCCACATCGCGCGGTGCGTAGATCTGCAAAGTTGCCCGCTGAATGGCGGAACCATTCCAAAAGGCAATCAAGTGCTCTTTGGCCTGTTCCCAATCTTCTTTGTATTCCAATGCTCCTCCTACAAAGGGCGTAAGCGCGGCTGCACCTGTTGCTCCCCTCAGATCAAGCGGAGAATTGCCGCACCAGGGCCACTATTTCCTGCCCTTCTTCCACGCTGGACACGTTGCTGGCCAGGATGATGTTCGTGCTCCTTGCCAGACCCTCGATGCGTTGTCGCACGTCCTCTCCGGTGCATCCGATGGAAAGAGGCACGTTGTGAGTCTTGGGCAACAGGGTGTCCAAATGGTCAAAGGGGCGCGGGGTATTGGGGTCATCGGACACCTGCACGCCGACCAGGTTGCGCAGTTGGGTTATCTCTGGAAGGACATGCATCCCCAGGGAATGCGTATGAATCTGGCCATGCCCAAAGGCATCAATTACCTGCTGCGTGTAAGGGCGAGCGAACTGGGCGTAGATGTGCGGAGAGACCATGCAGGCGATATCCTCCGACATGCAGATGGTGCCCGCTGGCAGCCAGGCACCAGCAATGCTGCCTTCCCAGTAGTAACCGATCAATGCCTGCAGTCTCTTGGCAATCCAGATGGTAGCCTTGGTGCAGAATGCCATCAGCCGATGCACCTGCTCTGGAGCATCGAAAAAATCGGTGAAGAGGCGTTCGCCGCGCAGGGCATGAGCGAGGTCCAACGGCGAGTAGTAGCCTCGCACAAGGGGTATGGGTGCAGAGCGCATGCGCTCCACTGCATAACGAACGGCGCGCTCCAGCAAACGTACCCAATAATTGTCCTCGCGCAAGGCAAGTTCATCCAGATCTGCCCAGTCGTGGAGCACGGGTGCAGCCCAGGAGGTGTCCGGCGTGAAAATCACTTCTCCGGCAACAAAAGCGCTGTAATCGCCGATGCCGAAGAACAGCCCAAAGCCGGGGATGAGGTCATCTGGTATGGCTCTGGTCACTTCCAGCATGGCCTCATAGTTGCGTAGGCAAAGGTCAAGGTAATCCTCCAGCCCCTCGTCTAGGCTTACTTCGGTCAGTGGAGGAGCCTTTTCGGGTGGCTCGAATGGTGGGGTGGCGTAGATGCAGATATGCCCTGGCCCCTGTGCCGCATAGAGCCGTTTATAGCGTTCGATCACTTCATAGAGAGCGGGTTTGTAGTAGAGAATGTCTTTGAACATATGTGCTCCTTGTGTTCCTTTAGTGGGTAGGGACGAGAATAGCAGCAGCCCAAGGCTCGAGCTTGACGCGCAGAGAGCCCCCCTTTGCTCTATATTCTCTATCAGTGAGCAGGTCTCGGTAGAGCCCTGGGGCAAGATGTAGATCCACTTGCGCCTTGCCCTCCGCAGCATGTAGGATGATACAGCACGAATCCTCATCCTTGACCTTGCGGTAGACGAGCAAACCATTCGCTCCATCGCTCAGAGTGGGTATCCTGTCGCCACGGCGTAGGGCAGGATGGGCGTGGCGGGCGGCGCACAGGCGCCGGTACCCTTCCATTAGTTCGTGGTCCTGCTCTTCGTCCCAGATCATGGGCAAGCGGACATATTGCAAGTGATTGCGGGAATCGGCGGGTTGGCTGAGCCCTACTTCTGTGCCATAGTAGACGATGGGTGGCTGGCTGAGGGTGAACTGGCAGGCAGCAGCGACGCGCAAGCGGCGCTTGTCCCCACCTGCCATCCACAGGAAGCGGTTCATGTCGTGGTTGTCCAAGAAAGTCAGCAAAATCAATCCCCGTCCGAAATAGGATTCGTGCCGTTCGAGAAAGCGCTCAAAGTCGGCCACCGTCTGCTTTCCGGTGGCAAAAGTTCGCCGTGCTTCCTCGCACCAGGTGAAATCTAAGCAGCCATCCACCCGCCCTGCGAATGTGCGCAGCATTTCAGGCGGAGTCACTGCCTCGGCGAAAGTGAGGCCATCGGCGCGCACGGAACGCACCGCACGGCGAAAGTCGGTCCAAAAATTGCGCGATGGCCCCAAAGCATAGTCCAGCCGGTAGCCATCCACGCCGTGCTCGCGCATCCAATATCGCGCTACCTCGAGCATGTATTGTCGTGCAGGTGCGTATTCCAAGTTGAACTGCGGTACCTGCTTGATGCCAAAGAAAGCTTTGTATTTGTCTGGCCACCGCTCAAACGTGTACCAAGAGCAGTAAGGACTCTGGCGGTCTGCCTGTGCAGCGTGGAAGAATGGATGCTGATTAGAGGCGTGGTTCGCCACAAAATCTAGGATGACGCGCATGCCATAGCTGTGCGCTTCAGCGACCAACTCGTGCAGGTCTTCATTGGTGCCTAAGGCTTCTGCTACGCGATAGTAGTCTGTCGCATCGTAGCGGTGATAACTGGGCGAAGCATAGATAGGCGACAGCCAGATGCAATTGAAACCCAAGTCTCTCACGTATGGCAATTTCTGTCTCACTCCGACCAGTGTACCGCCCATGATCTCTTCTAGATCATCGGTCTGGATATATGTTTGCCCATCCCCGGGATAGAAGCGATCCAAGAAGATATGATAGATAATGGCATCCCATGCCCAATCTGGAGCAGTCCAGCGGTCAACAGCATAGGCGAAGATGGGTGTTTCGGTGGTTGAACCTTCGCCGCCAGAGGCATACTGACCGTTTGCTTCCAGATTGTACCGTACCAGAGTCCCTTCTGGTTGTCCTGGGATCTCTCCTTCCCATTCCTCGACATAATTCCAGACGAGGTCTTCCCAGTGAATGTTCACCCGGTGCAACGGTATGGCTGTGCCCACCGTGGCTATTCCATTCTGACCCTTGGGTTCGCGTCCATCAATGGTGTAGTAGCACCAGACTCCCTGTGCAGTGATCTGCGGTCCCACTCGCAGGCGTAGGCGTACTGGTTGTCCGGGCAGCGGGTCCAGCGGTTCGATGCGATGCCCATGCCACAAGCCACGCAGGGATGTTTGGTGTTCTTTGACAATCTGATCAGTAAGCGAGGTCGTGCCAAAGATAAAGTCTTCCAAATCTGCGCCTCCGATGAAAGTGTGTTTCAATCAGCAAGTTCATACAATATGTTTGCAGGCGTAAAGTTGACATGCTGCTTCATTCCTACACTGTGAGTGTGCTGGTGAATTGGTCAATGCGGTCTATGCAGTTCCAAAACTAGCCCCTCTTGTGCCTGCAACTCAAGCGTCCACGTATCCTCTGTGATAGGGGGGAATGTGCGCTGGCTCAGAGGGTCGGACACTACCCATGGCGGTGCGGGCAATGTCGAAGCACCCAGGTCAAGCGTTGCCTGCTTTGGTTCCCGAGCGAAATTGAGCACGATCAGCAAGTGAGCCTGAGTATCCTGGCGCATATAGGCGTAAACGTATGAAGATTCCTCTTCGACTGTTACGCGCTCATAACTGCCTCTACGCAATGCTGAGTAGGATTGACGCAGGCGAATCAAGCGCCGGTAATGGCTGAGCAGTGAGTTTGGGTCGCTCTGCTGTTCTTCCACTGAGATGCCATCGTGGGGGCGATTGTTACGGTCGGTTGGACGGAACCAGGTCGTCATGCCCGCTCCTTCTTCAGCTGCATACCAGTCCATTGGCTCGCGACGGTACTCGTCCCAATAAGGCTGCCCTTTGCCCTTGACCCCTGCCATGCCAATTTCTTCTCCGTAATAGACAAGCGGCGTTCCCGGCAGGGTGAACAAGAGCGTGGCTCCCAGTTTCGCCCGTTGCACGTCGCCCTGCACATTGCTCATCACGCGGTTCGTGTCGTGGTTGTTCAGAAAGATCACGTTCTGCGCACCCCACGGATACAATTTGGCACGCTGCACCAGTGAGGCATGGATGAAACCGGGCTTGTCCGTGCCGCCCAGCACACCACGCCCCACGGTATCCTGGTGGCCAGCCAGCATGTAATACAGTGGAAAATCAAAGGTGCTATCGAATTCGTCTTGGTAATACCTGGCGATATCTGGTGCATTGCTCCATACTTCACCTAGCAATAGAAAGTCTGGCCGCAACGTTTTAATTCCACGGCGCAAGTTCTTCCAAAAGGTGTGTGACAGACCCAAAGCGTAATCGCAACGGAAGCCGTCCACGCCATCGCTCAGGTCTCCATCCCCATCCAAATCCATCCAGTACTGGGCCACGCGCAGCGCATACTCTTGCACCGCAGGGCAATCTCCATTTATCGAGGGCACGATAGGGATATTGGCGAAGGATTTGTAACGCGTGTGCGCCTCATCATACCAGATGAACCAGTCGGCGTAAGGAGAGGACAGGTTGCCATAGGCATCCTGGAAGAAGGGGTGCTGGTTGGACATATGTGCCATGACATAATCCAGCAGCACGCGGATGCCGCGCCTATGGCACTCCTCTACTAAGCGGATGAGGTCTTCCTGACTGCCATACTCTGGTCGTATCTGGAAGTGGTCGGTCGTATCGTAACCATGGTAACTGGCGGCTGCGAAGATGGGCATCAGCCAGATAGCATTGATTCCCAGGTCATCGTCTGTGTTAGGGTTACCATCGTTCAAATAGTCCAGTTTTGCAGTCAGTCCGTTCAAGTCCCCAATGCCATCGCCATCAGAGTCGTAGAAACTAGCCAGGAGAATAAGGTACAGGATGGTATCCTCTCCCCATGCGGGGGCTGTGACAGCCGGGATGGGTGTGGCTGTGGGGACAAAAGGCTGATAGGTGGGCGTCGGAACTAGGGTGGCGGTCGGTTCTGCCGTAGGCGGCATGGAAGTTGGCGTCGCCGGAACATGCTGACAGGCAACCAGGATGATAGCCACTGCCCACCCCCAATGCAAGGGATGGAAGAGCTTCGAGTTCATAGGCTATGTTATCCTTTCAACGCACCTTTGGTTAGTCCTTCTACGAGGAATCGCTGCAGGCTATAGAAAATGATGGCAATGGGCACAGAGCCAAGGATAGAAGCAGCAGCGAACATGGTCCAGTTGGAAGCATACGGGGCTTGGAAGAAACGCAAACCCAAAGCTACAGTATAGTTCTGCTTCCCGGTGAGGACGATGCTGGCTAAGATGTAGTCGTTGTAGAAGGTGATGAGGTTGAACATAAACGTGACCGCTACCATGGGCATGGCCAGTGGCATGGCGATGCGCACGAACGCCTGCCAATGTGTGGCGCCATCAATATAAGCGGATTCCTCCAGTTCGCGTGGGATGGAGTCAAAGTAGCCGCGCATCAACCAGGCATTGAAGGGGATAGTGATGCCACCGTAAACCAGGATCAGCCCCAGAAAAGTGTTCAAGAGGCGCAGTGCTTGCAGGATGCGGAAGATGGCTACAATGACGGCTGCCGAGGGCAGCATTTGAATTAGGACCAGGATCAGAAGTCCATAGCGCCGTCCCCAGAAGCGGAAGCGAGAGAAGGCATAGGCCATGGTCACGGTCAGCGAGAGGGCCAGCAGACTGCCGCCAATGCAAGCCACGGCGCTGTTTTTCATCCAGGTGGCAAAGCTCGTTTTGCGAAATAGGTTGACGTAATTCATAAGAGTGATTTTGCGCGGGATCAAAGTGCTGGAGTACAGGCTTGCTCCCACGTTGAACGATGAGGTTACTACCCAGAGCAAAGGGAAAATGGTCAAGAGGCAGGCTAGGATGAGCACCAAGCGCGTTAGATTGACGCTCACCACATCGCGCCAGCGTACGCGTTTGCGTTGTACCATCGCTGTTCTCTCGCTCATCTCTCCACCTCCTTGAATGCGCCGGTGAGCCAGGAGTTGATTACGGTGAGGCTGCCTACGATTAGAAAGATAAGGATACCGTTGGCTGCGGCCAGGGCATAGTCACGGTCGTTGGAAGCAAAAGCCATCTTGTACATGTAGGTTGCCAGCAGGTCTGTCGCGCCGGCCAGGGAGCCTGGATTTGTGTAGGGCCCACCGCCGGTCAACAGGTAGATGACGCTAAAATTGGTGAATTGAAAGGCAAAACTGGAGATAAGCAAGGGCAGGGTGGCGGATCGCAGCAGTGGAAAGGTTACATAACGAAACAGCTGCCATGTACCAGCCCCGTCTATCTTCGCCGCATCGTACAGTTCTTCTGAGATGCTTTGGAGTGCTCCCAGGCAGGCGGTCATCATGAAGGGGAAGCCAATCCACAAGTTGACAATGAGGCAGGTGACCTTGACCCAGGATGGATGGCTCAGCCACGGCACGGCCTTGAACCCTAACTGAATCAGGATGCGGTTGATGGGGCCAAAGGAAGTGTTGAGCAGTCCAGCCCAGGTCAGGATGGTGATGGTGGAAGGCATGGCCCATGGCAGGATGAGCACAGTGCGGTACAAGTTGCGCTCCTTGATCTTGCGGTTGTTTAGTAGGAGTGCGAGCAAGAGTCCCGTGGAAAATGCCAGAAGGGTAGACAATATAGCCCAGGTGACGGTCCAGGTAAAGACGCCAAGGAATTCGGCTCGCTTGCTGCCGAGAATGATTTTCTCAAAGTTACGCAGCCCAATGAACCTCCAGTCCTGCAGGTGAAGCACGCTGTAGTTGGTGAAAGCCAAGATAACCGAGACGACTGCAGGGATGAAGGTTGTAACCAGCATGGCTAGGAGGCCAGGCAGAAGGTAGAGATAAGGGTATATCTTTCTGCCCATCGGTTGCCTTTTGACAGCCGTTACCATGTCTATTCCTCCTAAATCTACTCAGAGAGCGTGGGCGAGACGAGAGTCTCGTCTCGCCCACGCAAGGCGAAGGGGGCCAAGGTCTGGATAGCGGTGAGCTTATTGTTTCTGTGCCTCAGCAATGGCCTGCACGATCTGATCTTGTGCTGCTTTCAAAGCCTCTTCTGCCGTGGCCTGGCCATGCACCACGGTCTGGAAGGCAGTGATGGCGGGCAGCCAGACCATGTTCATCTCGTTGATGCTGGGAAGCGGATCGCTCTCTTCGAGCTGGCTCATCCAGGCGGCTAGCGCTGCATCCTGGGTCAGGCTCGGGTCTTTGAGCGCATCCTCATGGACTGGGATGTTGCCAGGGTTGGCTGTGTAAAGGGGAACGGGCAGACTCTTCCCCAAATAGGCAGCCAAAGCCATTGCTTCTTCCTTATGCTTGGAGTAGGCGTTCACGGAAAAGCCGGTGAACGTGGCGAATGGATGCGGATACTTGCCGTTGTCCAGCATGGGAATGCGCGCCACGCCGACATCCACCCCAGCATCTTGGAACACAGACACCATGTTGGGATGAGTGATGATCATGGCTGCTTTGCCCTCGGTAAACAGACTGTTCATCACATCCCAGGTGACATCGGGGGGCATGAGATTGTGCACCTGAACGAGGTCGCGCACAAAGTTAAGCCCCTTGATCGCACCCTCGTTGTAGAATCCGATGTCCTTGGTATCCCAACCGCTGCCCGTCCACTTGAAGACGTAGCCGCCATAACCGGCCCAGAAGCAGTAACTGAACCAGAACTGGTCAACGGTGTAGAGGAGGCCATAGCTATCCCCTTTGGTCAACTCTTTGGCTTTAGCAATCAACTCGGCCATGGTCTTGGGCGGTTCGCTGATGAGGTTCTTGTTGTACAGTAGCGCATAGACATCGGCGCAGATGGGCACGCCAATGAGATGTCCGTCAATGATGAAGGCATCAATGGCAGCCTGGGTGTACTTGGCTCTTTCGCTAGAGGACAAGGCCTCGTCTATGGGGGCGATCAGCCCACCTGGGTAGTTTCCACCGGCGCCGTTGTTCGTGATCATGAACAGGTCTGGTCCCTCGCCTGCGGGGAAAGCCACAGGGATTTTCTCCAGCATGTCGAAATATCCAATATCTACGACCTCGACCTGGTTGCCTGTCTCTTTCGCCCACTCCTCGATGACCTTATGCGTTGCTTCCATCCCTGGCGCACCAACGCGATCGTTGATCCACACCGTCAGCTTGACCGGCGGCTTAGTCGGGGAAGGAGGCACGGGTGTAGCTGCTGGCGCTGACGGTTGGGTTGGCGCCTTGGTTGGTGGCGGAACAGGGGTGGGGGTTGGTTTTGGTGCACACCCGCCCACGGTACCCGCAAACAACGCGACGATGGAAACGAGCAAAACGAAACGGTGTATGCGATGCATTTTTTCTTCCTCCTTACAAGTTTATCGTTCAAAGTTAGTAGGATGCGCTCTCCGTACTTGAAGCGCTGAAAGTACTTGCTACAAACCTTGTCAGAAACTTTTTGCCCTTGCTTCACCTCCTTTTGTCCATGGCAGAAACCTCATTCTTGCTAAGCCTCGGTAGAGGCACGAACAATGAGCCTGGGCGGCACCAATATCTGGGTTTGTTCTGGTTCCTTGCCATGCAGCAAAGAAACCAGCATTTCCGCCGCCAGACGCCCTAAGTCAGCGACACCCTCGAAGGCGACGCTGCAAGGTGGTTCTAGGAATGGGTAGAGCGGGCTTTCGGCATAGCCAATAACGGCTACATCCTGCGGTATCCTCAGTCCCAGAATGCGCGTGGCATTCATCACCCCAAGCACGGCTGCATCGCTCGTGGCAAAAACCGCCGTGGGGCGGTCGGGCAGCGAGAAGAGCTGCAGCGCTGCCTGAGATGTCGCCGCAGGAGTGCCGGCGACATGGACGATGAATTCCTCTCGGATCTCCAAGCCACAATCTTCCATGCCCTGCCGGTAGCCAGTCACGAGGCGCACCGATACCCCGGCTTCGCGCCGTTCGCCCAGTAGGGCAATGTGCCGATGCCCCAGGCTGTGTAGGTAATCAACAGCGAGGTGTGCCACTGCCTCGATATCCGTATCTACATAGTACAAGCCAGTGTTGTCCGCGCAGCGACCAATCATCACAAAAGGCATCTTGGAACGGCGCAGCAAGTCCACGCGGGGGTCTTGCATTTGCACATGCATGAGGATAACACCGTCCATCTGCTTGCCCCTCACATCCGCTTCCAATTCCATCCAAGCCTCGGGACGATTCAGAGTCGGGTGGATGAACAGACGGTAATCGGTGGTGGCCAAGGTATGTCCGATGGCATTCATGACGGTGATGAGCGACATCTGATAGCCGTAGATGTCCAGGGGTGCGACTAGAGCAATGGTATTGGTGCACCCACGCGCTAGGGCACGGGCCGCGATCTTGGGCTGATAGTTCAGCCGGCGCATGGCCTCGCGGACACGTTCAGCCGTTTTGGGGCTGACGCGATTCTTGTTGTTGATAACATACGAGACGGTGGCGATGGACACCCGCGCCTCGTGTGCGACATCGTAAATCGTGGACACCATTGACCCTCCGATTTGCTTAAGCGCTTAAATTATAGTATAAATAGGGCGAATTGTCAAATCCCTTGCTGTGCATTGTTTGACTGCACACCGCAAGGGGCGCATAATGGTCTCGGGTGTAGAAAAGGCAATGACTACTGAGCAAAGGAGCAAATGACATGGTCACTTTCAAACATATCCCCGATTTTGGACATCTCCGACGCACTTTATTGCGGCAGGGACCTCCTGGCCGTGTTCCCTTCATCGAACTTTTTGCCGATGTCCCCATCATGGAGGCAGTGGTAGGGGAAAAGTTTCCCACGGGATTCGACCGTGAATCGCGCGCCCGTGCCTGTGACCTCACCATCCAGTTCTACCGCCAATTAGGGTACGATTACGTTTGTGCCATCCTCGTCATCCCCCTGAACCGGGCCATCGTAACGGCGGAGGATACGGCAGTTGATGGCGCCATGCGCTATTGGCAGAACGAGACCCAGGGTGTGATCACTTCCTGGGCTGAGTTCGAGTCCTATCCGTGGCCCTCGGTGCAAGATATTGACTACTGGGCAATCGAGTACACGGCGCAGCATCTCCCCGAAGGGATGCAGGTAATTGCGCAAAGCGGTGGTGGCGTGCTGGAGTGGGTGATGTGGATGATGGGTTACCAACCCTTTGCCTTCGCATTGATGGAACAGCCAGACCTGATTGAGGCCATGTTCGCCAAGATCGAGGAACTAACCACGGCAGCGTGCGCTACTGCAGTGGATATCCCGGGTGTGGGGGCTTACTTCTTTGGCGATGACATGGGTTTTACCAACTCCACCATGATCTCACCGCGCCACTTGCGCCAGTATGTGTTTCCCATCCAGAAGAAGTTGGTGGATATCACCCATGCCAAGGGATTGCCCTTCCTCTTGCATTCCTGCGGCAATATCACGGCAATCATGGATGATTTGATTGAGTACGTGGGCATAGACGGCAAGCACTCTTTTCAGGACAAGATCATGCCTGTGGAAGAAGCCAGCCGCCGCTGGGGGGAGCGCATTTCTATGCTAGGCGGCGTAGATATGGATGTCCTTGGTCGTGGCACAGAGGAAGAGGTACGGATCAGGACGCGTCAAATACTCGACTTCTGCGGGCTGCGCGGCGGGTATTGCCTAGGCAGCGGCAACAGCGTGGCCAGTTACATCCCGGTGCGCAATTATCTGGCCATGCTGGACGAAGGCTATCGCTGGAATCAAGAGCACTTTGGCCATGGCTAGACGGCTGCTCACCCTTAGGCTTCGATCTCGTTGCCCACGGCAACGACCCGGAAGCAGTAAGGATGATTGCGTTGTACTGTCATGGATTGACTGGCCAGACCCTAGTAAGGCGCTCGCTTGCTGATCTTGAAAACGTTTTTATGGCGCTGACGTTCCTGATGTTCCAGGCGTTGCCCAGTGTGTATTCGCCACGCATGCGATAGCCAGAATTGGTCCACAATCCGAGGTTAGGCGTCCAGCCAGTGAGTGTGCCGTCCTCAAAGTGGTCAGTGAAGCCAGTCGGCGGCGGTGGGAATATCTTCAAGAGCACCGGCAAGTGCAACTGGTAACCGATAAAGACGGTAACTTGGGCGCTGCTCTCCATGCTGTCACTGTCAACAGCCGTGAGTGTAATGACATGCTTGCCCGATGACAGCGATTGCACCATTATCTCGTCTCCGCTGCCCAGTGGGCCATCGCGGTCAGAGTACCAGTGCATGAGCAAGTCAGCAAGGGGGCTATCCTCCCGGTCGAAAACGAGACCGCTCAGCATCAAGGATGTCCCCGGAGGAACCACTAGGCCGTTCTCCGGCACGGCGATAAAGACCTGCGGCGGCTTGCGCTGCACTGCAAATGGCTCACTTGTTGCACTGGACGTGCGCACTCCATCCGAGGCGTAGACTCTGACTCGTGCTGTCTCCGTGCCTGGGAACTGATCTCCGCGCACTAGTAACTCTGGCTCCTGCAGGCGGGTGGCGACAACCTCCCAGGTTTCGCCATTGTCGCGGCTGAAAGCCACGTCGAACCATAACACGCTGCTATCTGGATCACTAGCTTGCCATTCAATGTGGTACTGCCCGTCGGGAACCCACAGTTCCCCACCCTGAGGCAAAGTCAGTTCTACCGTCGGTGGGTGCGCGCTGACGATCCGCTCTGCCAAGAGCTGCTCCCCCTGCCGGATCTGAATCCTGGCTGTGTCAGGGTACCAAGGCAGGATCTCGTAAAACGGAAGGCTGCTGTTCTGCGTTCCCGGCGCTGTCGCCCCCGGCAGCAGAGTGTGCGTCGTAGCCTGCACGTTAAAGCGGCGCTCGAACAGGGTCGAACCATTCTCCGCCAGCAGGTGCAGTTGATATGGTCCCGTGCCTGGTCCGTCGTGGGAGCCAGCCGGGCGCTCCAGGATGGACCATGGATCAAGACTGGCCTCTCCTGCACCGATGAAGCCCGAAGCGAATAGATAAGGCCGCAGATCAGCGTTCGAGCCGTGCGAGTCTCTCATTTGAACGCTTGCTCTATCATCCTCTGCCTTGCTGGCTGCCGCCGTGCTCCCACGGTAAGACAGTATGGCGCGATAGGTGTACTCCGACACCCATTCGTCTTGGCAATAACTCATCAAGTCATACGAGGTCTTGGGCACCACGTAGCCATCGGGATACGATGGCACCTTGTCCCCGCCGGCAAAGTTCCAATCCCAGCCATAGTCGGCGATTATGGCATTGGCATAAGGGTAGGGCGCTGCTACCTCGCCATCGGGTAGTCCACAGGGGGCATGCCCCCGGTTAAAGTTGTGTCCTAGCTCGTGCACCAGAATGTCGGCGCCATCCTCCAGGTTCTCGTGTTGCACGGGCACGCGGCCAATGGCAGCATGGCCTGCCATGTAGGCAAGGCCGGAGATGCTGCCCTGAGCTACCTTGAACGGTATCATACCATACCAGTGTGCATCGGATGGCATCGAGGGATTCTTGTTCCTTAGGTCATTGATCTTCGCCAAGAGTTCGCTCCAGCTTGCTTGCTCCGGTCCGATCGCCTGGCTCCAGTTCAGCACAGGATTCGGGGGCAAGTACCACTGGATGTCCCCCACCGGTAGCACCTTTTTCAGGTAGCCCTGCAGGTTCCCAGGCATGGTCCAGTCTACGATCTCGTTCTTTCCACCCTCTGCGTACCAGATCCAGATGGGCACGATGCGCAGGGGAGGGGTGGTGACGAAGTTGAGGTTCACCGTCTTTTTGTTGTTGTTATAGTTGCTCTCGGGAATGGTGCCAAATGGATTCACCTCCACTTCCAATGTTCCCGAACTAGACACGCCGTGGAGGTAAAAGTTGAGGGTGTCGTTGAACTGCGCTCGGTCGGGGGTCAATTTGGCAGTAATGGTGGGGTTGATAGGCCAGGCAGTGAGCTGTTGCCCGCCTACCTTGGCAATGGCCCGCGCCGAAACATTGGGTACGTCTTGCATGGAGCCGCTGACCTTGATGTACACGCGGGCAAAGGTCATCTTCCCGGCAACCATGGGCACGGCATTGTCTGGGCAGTTGGGGTTGTCCTTGCACTGGATGGACTGTGTTACTTCGATGGCATCTACCTGCAAATCCAGGGCAATGGGCGTGGGCGATTTGGTGGGGGTGGGAGTCACAATGTGCGTGCCCAACGGGACATAAACGGTCAGGTAAGGGGGATTGCTGCCCTCGCGACTGGAAAAGATGCGCGTCCAGCCAGCGCCCTTCTCCTCGCCGAGTAGAGCCATGCCATAGTTCCAGGCAGGGTGGCTGACCCACTCCTGGACCAGCGCGGTCGCGTCCCAAACCCGGTAGCCGGGCTCCAGGCCTACAACCTGGTCAGCGCTGGCAACCAAGGCGTGGCCAGGCTGTTTGTTCCACGTGACAGGTGGCAGAATCCAGCACAGGGGTCCCTCGCACCATTCCTCTTGAATTGCGTGCACTGCCATGCACACCTTGGCGTCTCCCCCTGCTTCCTGCAAATAGACGTGCAGTGTGGCTTTAAGGACCTCGGTGTTCCAGGGGATGGCCGAAAGGTCGAAGAAGAGCAAGGCTTGCTCCGACAGGGGAGTAGCGCCGGCCGTGTAACTCGTGTGCAGCATGCTGGAGTTACCGTAGTTGCTGCTGGGCGAACCCTGGCTGATGTGCGCGTCAGCGACCGCAGGGAACGTGAGCAGTCGTTGACCGACGAGAGATGTGACAAAGAACTCGTTGCTGTCGTAGACACCGGACCCAACCTGCTCAAACTGCAGCCAGCCCTCGCTGGTGAGGCGGCCGCCGCTCTGCGAGTTCGCGCCAGCTACATGGATATCTTCGTTTCCCAGAGCCAGGTTGAGATAGAGCTCCTCATCGCTTGACGGAATGGCCGATTCGAGCACGAAGCGTCCTAACCCATCGGTGCGCACCGTAGTCACGAGTGTGCCTATGTCGCAGTAGATCGGTGCTTTCAAGAGGTGCACAGTAATGTCGGGTAAGGGGTGCGCCCGATTGCCCGGCTCACCTAGGTAGACGACCCCGCTGAAGGTACGCGGGATGAATTCGACGGGCCGCGTGTGCGTTGGCGTGGGCACGACGGTGGTGTTGGTAGGCGTGGCAGTCCACGTCGGTCCGGTGTCAGGGCCAACAGGAGTGAAGGTGGGCGTGGGTGTACGCGTGCGTGTGGGCAGAACGGTGGTGTCGGTAGGGGTAGGCGGTTTGACGTCAGGACCAACAGGAGTGAAGGTGTGCGTTGGCCCGACGAAGGTATCCGTGGGTGTGGGTGTGCGCGTCGGCCGGATGACCGTGTCGGTGGGCGTGGGCGTACGCGTTGGTCGGATGACCGTGTCAGTTGGCGTCGCAGTTTCCCGTACCTGTAGCCAGGACTTGCTGTCAGTTCGCTGCACGGGCAGGCTCTCGTGTTCTGCGACAGGCGTTACCTCCATGCGGAGGTTTCCTAAATTGAGAGCGAACACGACAAATACAAGAACAAGCAACTTCAGAATCCTCATCCTGTACTCTCCTTCCCTCGGTTCATCTCCACGAAACGCCCGATAAAGTCCAGCATGCCCTCTGTATCAGAGAATATGGCACTTTCTCTGCTTTGCACATGCTCAATCCGCCCTCGCCAATGGGCTCCTTCGGCTGACCGCTCCGTCCACAGGCGCACAACGAAGGTATTCATCACAGGGAGCGATCCTCGTTCCATGTCTTTTTCCTTTATCTCCGCTTTCCTCATCGTAGTAGAACAACCAGTTAAGCAACCGTGCCCGCTGGCACGGCCTGCCTGAGGCACCTGTGCTCTGACAGGCAAGGGACGGTTGTCACCGCCGTAGCCGCGAGGTGCCTTGCGCAGGGCTAGCCCACTGTTCCTTCTCTTTCCCGTTCTAGCGGTTGCGTCGAACAAGCGACAGGTACAGCGTATAGCCCAACGTCTTGAATACACCGCCATCTGTCCCAGCATAGACCGTGGCTGGATGCTGCGGGTCAATCGCCAGAGCCTTGACGTTGTTAGTGGTCAGCCCAGCGTTGACTGCCCTCCACTGCTCCCCACTGTCGGTGCTCTTGAATACGCCCCTGACCCAAGTTCCGGCATAGAGCGTGGTTGGGGTCTGGGGATCAATCGCCAAGGCTCTGACGAAATTGCTGGTCAGGCCAGTGTTGACTTCCCTCCAGTTCGCCCCGCCGTTGATGCTCTTGAACACGCCACCATCTGTCCCGGCGTAAAGCGTAGCTGGATGCTGCGGGTCAATCGCCAGGACAGCAACCTTAGCATTGGTTAGGCCGGTGTTGACTGTGCTCCAGTTCCCCCCGCCATTTGTGCTCTTGAATACACCGCCACCCCAGGTTCCGACATAGAGTGTCGCTGGACTCTGCGGGTCAATCGCCAGGGCATGGGCATGCGTATCGGTCAGGCCAGTATTGACTGCCGTCCAGTAGACCCCGCCGTCTGTGCTCTTGAACACACCGCTCCCAGTCGCAGCGTAGAGGGTGGTTGGGGTTGTCGGGTCGATTGCCAGATCCTGGATGTAGGTATTGTACAGGCCAGTGTTGACTGTGCTCCAGTTGCCCCCGCCGTTCGTGCTCTTGAACACCCCGTCGCCGTGTGTCCCAGCATAGAGCGTGTCTGGATGCTGTGGGTCAATCGCTAGAGCGTCAATGAATGTATTGGTCAGGCCAGTGTTGACTGTGCTCCAGTTGCCCCCGCCGTTCATGCTCTTGAACACCCCGCCGCCGTATGTCCCAGCGTAGAGTGCAGCCGGATTCCGTGGGTCGATCGCTAAGGCATAAACCCAGTGGGCGAGCAGGCCACTGTTGACCGCCGTCCACTTCCCCCCACTATCGGTGCTTTTGAACACGCCGCTTCCTGTCCCGGCATAAAGTGTGGCCGGGTTCTGCGGATCGACCGCCAGCGTCTCAGGGTAAGCATTGGTCAGGCCAGTGTTGACCGCGCTCCAGTTGCCTCCACCGTCTATGCTCTTGAATACGCCGTCGCCGACTATGGCAGCATAGAGCGTAGCCGGATGCTGCGGATCAGTCGCCAGGAACTGGACGTAGATCAAGTACGTATGGTGCCAGTGGGGCAGCCCGCTGTTGACCGCGCTCCAGTTGCCTCCGCCGTTTGTGCTCTTGAAGATGCCGTCACCCCACGTTCCGGCGTAGAGCGTGGCCGGCGTGTGGGGGTCGATCGCCAGGGTCCAAACAACGGTAGCGGTCAAGCCGCTGTTGACCCAGTTCCCGCCGCCGTCTGTGCTCTTGAACACGCCGCCATATGTCGCGGCATAGAGGGTGGCCGGCGTCTGCGGGTCGACCGCCAGAGCCTGAACCCAGGTATTGGTCAGGCCGGTGTTGACTGCCGTCCAGTTACTCCCGCCATCTGTGCTCTTGAATACACCGTCCCATGTCGTCGCGGCATAGAGTGTAGCTGGCGTCTGCGGGTCGATCGCCAGGGCCTCGATGCAGGGCCTGGGCAGGCCGTTGTTGACCGGTCTCCAATTCCCTCCGCCATCCGTGCTCTTGAACACACCGCCCTCAAATGTCCCAGCGTAGAGGGTTGTTGGCGTCTGGGGGTCGATCGCCAGGGCCCAAAAGTAGGTATTGGGCAGACCGGTGTTGATTGCCGTCCATTCTCCCCCACCATTGATGCTCTTGAACACGCCGTTCCATGTCCCAGCGTAGAGGGTTGTCGGCGTCTGCGGATCGATCGCCAGGTCCAAAATGCCTCCACCTTCAGGCCCAATGCTGATCCAAACAGGCGGCCCAGGCGGAACGCCAGAGGCCTGTGTCTTGAACGCGCCGCTGCCCCATGTCCCGGCATAGACTGTGGTCGGTGTCTGCGGGTCGATGGCCAATGCTCTGACGTAGGTGTTGCTCAGGCCGGCGTTGAGCGCGCTCCAACTTCCGCCGCCGTCCGTGCTTTTGAACACGCCGCCGCCCCCTGTCCCGGCGTAGAGCGTGGTGGGTGTCCGTGGGTCGATTGCCAGGGCCACAATGTAGGTATCGGTCAAGCCAGCGTTCACGACGCTCCAGTTCCCGCCGCCGTCCGTGCTCCTGAACACGCCGGCGGGTGTCCCGGCATAGAGAGTGGTAGGCGTCTGTGGATTGATCGCCAGGATCCTAACGTATGGACTGGCCATGCCGGTGTTAGACACACTCCAGCTCGCCCCGCCGTTCGTGCTCTTGAAGATGCCGCCACCCCACGTCCCGGCATAGAGCGTAGCCGGTGTCTGCGGGTTGATCGCTAAGGCCATCACGTTGGCATTCGCCAGGCCGGTGTTCACCGCGCTCCAGCTCCCCCCGCCGTTTGTGCTCTTGAATACGCCACCGCCTGTCCCCGCATAAAGCGTGGCTGGCTGCTGCAAGTCGATCGCCAGGGCCCCGACATAGGGATTGGTCAGGCCGCTGTTGACTGCGACCCAGTTCGCCCCGCCGTTCGTGCTCTTGAACACGCCCCCGGCATGTGCGCCGGCATAGAGCGTGGCCGGGTTTTGCGGATTGATAGCCAAGACCATCACGTCGGTATTGGTCAGGCCAGAGCTGATTGCACTCCAGTTCGCCCCGCCATCGGTGCTCTTGAACAATCCTCCCTCCGTTCCGGCGTACACTGTGGTGGGTGTCTGAGGATCGAGTGCAATGGCCCTGACGTTGGTAGCGATAAGGCCGGTGTTGACCGCGCTCCAGTTTCCTCCGCCGTTCGTGCTCTTGAATACACCGCCTCCGTCTGTGGCAGCATAGAGCGTAGCCGGATTTTGCGGGTTGGTGGATAAAGCCATGACGTTGCCATTGGCCAGGCCGGTGTTGACCGCGCTCCAGTTTCCTCCGCCGTTCGTGCTCTTGAACACCCCGCCGCCGTATGTCCCAGCGTAGAGTGCAGCCGGATCCTGGGAATTGATTGCCAGGGCTATCATGTTGCCATTGGCCAGGCCGGTGTTGACTGCACTCCAATTTGCCCCGCTGTTGGTGCTCTTGAAGACGCCGCTACCACCTGTGCCAGCATAGAGTGTGGCCGGGTCCTGAGGGTTGATTGCCAGAGCGTTGATGGGGTAGACAGTGGTTAGGCCGGTGTTGACTGCACTCCAATTTGCCCCGCTGTTGGTGCTCTTGAAGACTCCGCCTGCGGATGTCCCGGCGTAGAGCGTGGCTGGGTTCTGCGGATTGATCGCCAGAGACTGGACGTAAGCACTGGCCAGCTCTGTGCTCACGATGCTCCAGTTGCTGCCGCCATTCGTGCTCTTGAACACGCCGCCACCCCAAGTGCCGGCGTAGAGCGTGCTTGGCGTTTGTGGGTCGATCGCTAGAACCCTGACATCGGTGTTCGTCAGGCCGGTATTGACCGCGCTCCAGCTTGCGCCGCCGTTGATCGTCTTGAGCACGCCGGCGGGCGTCCCAGCATACAGTGTAGCCGGTGTCTGCGGGTGGATCGCAAGGGCCTGGACGTAGCTATGAGCCAGTTCAGTCAGGCCGGTGTTGACCGCAGTCCAGCTTGCGCCGCCGTCCGTGCTTTTGAACACGCCGCCGCCGAATGTCCCGGCATACAGCGTGGCCGGATGCTGCGGATCAACTGCCAGGGTGCAGATGTTTCCACCTTCGGGTCCGATGCTGGTCCACACATTAACCTCGGCAGGGGCGCTACATGGCTGAATGAAGCTCATCAGGAAGGCCAGTAAGCTAATTATCAGTATCTTTCGTGTGGTTGTACATCGCATGATATACTCCCTTCAGGGTGGCAAGGTTTCTCAACACTCTCATACCAAGGTCAGGGTTTTGGGTGACTGAATCATAGTATCAGCACGGACCTTGGCAGGTTTGTCCGGCTCCAATCTGGTACTATCGCCAGTTTAGCACAGGGGTATCAAAAAAGCGTCAAATTCCGCTCAATGTGCAGCGATAATGACGTCCTTCCAGAACCACCATCTGAATGGTGATAAGGGGAGCTTGACCCAGGGCTTGACCAGGAGGTGCAGCCGCTCGTGA
The DNA here is from genome assembly GCA_014360905.1 of Chloroflexota bacterium. Lineage (NCBI taxonomy): Bacteria > Bacillati > Chloroflexota > Chloroflexota bacterium. The sequence continues at coordinate 163,246 of JACIWW010000001.1, read as the reverse complement.
GTCAGGGGGATAAGCGCTGCCTCCGCGATCAGGATGCGCTCGGCTTCTCCAAACAACTGCATGCGTTCGACAGCCTGCGGTGTTTGCCTGGCTTTTTCCACTAGCGTGCTGTACGCCGTGTTTTGCCACCCTGTCCGCTGCCATTGCAAGCAGACGCGTAGGAAATTATCGGGGTCGGGGTAGTCAGCCGCCCAGCCACTGAGGAAAAGGTGGGAGGATTTGTCTTCCACCCTGTGCATGAAGCTGGGCAGAGTCGGCAGCTCGAAGGGAACCAGAATGTGGAGGTGCTCTTGCCACTGCCTCTGTAATTCGCTGGCTAGAGGCCCCGTACGTGGATAAGCGTCGCATTGCAGCTCCTGGCTTGGAAAGCCACTCCCTCCGGGGTAGCCAGCTTCCGCAAGAAGTTGTTGAGCTCGCTCTAGGTGGTAAGGCAGAGCAATGCCTGGTGAATAACCGAGCATGGCTGGTGGCACTAAACCACCACTTGCCGGCGAGTGGATACCACCTGTGGCTACATTGACTAGCCTCTCCTTGTCAATAGCCAAGGCAAGAGCCTGTCGTACACGCATGTCATCAAAAGGCGGTTTCCTTGTGTCAAAGGCCAGATACCAGGTGGTAGGACATGGGACGGAGATATAGTCCTCGGCGTGTATCTGGCGCAAGCGGTCCAGTTCGGCTGATACCAGGCCCCGCAAATCGAACAAGTCTAGCTCGTGCGCATCATAGAGAACTTTCGCAGTGTCCCTGCCAAGGAGGCATAGCTCCACGTGTTGCACGTTACCCCTGGAACGACTGGAGTAAGCTGGGTTGCGTACCAGTGTCATGGATTCGCCATGCCTCCAGGCTTCGATCTGAAAGGGGCCATTGACTACCAGATGAGCTAAGTCAGTCCAGGCTGGCCCGTGCTGTTGCACCACAGAGTGCGGAACTGCATAAGCCACCGGGAGAGCCAAAATTTGCAGGAAATAACCCGCGGGTTCGGCTAGTTCGATGGACAGAGTGGTGTCGTTCAGAGCGCTTACGCCGAGCTGTGTCTGGTCAAACATGGCTCCTTCGTGATAAACTTTGGCTCCTTTGATATCATACAGGGCACTGGCCAGCGGCGCGCCAGTTTTAGGGTCCAGCGCCCTTTTCCAGGCAAACTCGAAATCATGTGCTGTTACCGCATGGCCATTGCTCCACCGCGCGTCCTCCCGGAGATAAAAGACGTAGCGGCGACCCCCGTCGAGAACTTCCCAACTCTCAGCGATTGAGGGCAGGATTTCCATGTCCGCGCTCAGCTCCACTAGGCCACAGAATAGCTGGTCTATCACGCCCCCAGAAGCGGTCTCACCTGATAGGGCAGGGTCAAGGGTAGTCGGGTCCCACCATGCCACGCGGAGTGCATGTGGCGCGGCGGCTAGGCGAGCTGGTTGTTGCGCCTGAGCCTTCTTCCAGAGAGTGAATCCCTGCTCGTAGGCGCGGTGGGCCGCGCGAAACTGGAAAGCATTGTGATGAGCGAGTCCTGTCTTCATCCATGTGCGAGCGGCCAGGTCAGGTAGGTCCAACTCCTCCAATAGTGGTAATGCTCTATGATAGAAATCCAGCGCCTCGCTGTGAGCGCCAAGCAGTCGTGCCCGGTCTCCAGCCTGTAGGAGATAGCGGAACGCCTTTTCAGTGAGTTCTGGTGCCACCAAGCGGCCATGCTGAAAGTGAAAGGCAAGCTCACCTGCCAACTGTTCTATCTTACTCCTGTAGATGCACTCCATGGCCTGTCCCACCAAGGCATGTAAGTACTGCCTCCGCCGCAACGGAAGGCTAGCATAGACAACCTCTTGGATCTTTTGATGGACAAAGGCATAGTCACGACCCAGGGGATCCATGTGTTCTTCGATCACTCTATACCGGAGCAAGTCGTCCAAAGCCTGCAGTGTTTCTTCTGTGTCATGCTGCCACGCGGTTCGGAGCAGGTCGAAGTCAAATTCCATACCGGCTACAGAGGCAACATGCAATGCTTCCTGCGCTGCCTCGCTCAGCTGGTTCACTCGGGCCTGCACGGCCGCGCTGATGCTTGTAGGGAGCGGAAGATGCCCACAGCTCAATCGGGCAAAGTCGCCACTCCACACTCCCTCTTCCCTATACAGTGTGCCCGTCTCAAATAGTGCCTGGACGGTTTCCATAAGAAAGAAGGGGTTACCCTCCGTTTCTGCGTGCAAGCGTTTGGCCAAAGGTAGAACGCTGTCCCCTGCGCCCGACATCTCAATGAGCAAGTCCTGCACTGCTGCAGCGGAGAGACAAGCAAGCCTGAGCAGCTTGCAGTATCCCTCCTGAGACAATACCGACATCAGCCCATGTAATGGATGTCCGACACCGACCGATTCTGCGCGGAACGTGCCTACAATCAAAATGGGAGAATGCAAGGTTTGACGGACCAGATAATGGAGCAATTGCAGTGTCGAATCAGTGGCCCAGTGCAGGTCTTCGAGGACCATAAGGATTGCCTCGTGAGAGGATAACTCGGCCACGAATCGGACCACGCTGTCAAACAAGCGTGTCCGTTCTTCATCCAGGCTATTTAGCACTGGTAGCGAAAGCCCTGGGCGGCGCTCGGCCAGTTCAGGTACCAGGCGCGATACCTCAGCTAGCACCCAGGTTGGGAAGCACTCCAGTTCTGTTGCTGATATGGTTGGCAAGATGGAGCGCAAAGATTCGGCGATGGGCTGGTATGGCAGATGCCGCTCGAACTCGTAACAACGGCCCCACAGCAGGCGCACCCCCCGCCAATGCAGACGATTGGCCAGCTCCTGCGCGAGACGGGTTTTGCCCACACCTGCCTCGCCCTCGATCAGCACAAAGCCGCCTTTACCTTCTGTCGCTGATTGCCAGCTCTCCAGCAAGAAGGCTAGTTCGTTCTCTCGTCCAACCAGTCGTGTAGGTTCTGCAATCTGTGGTGGGCCGTATGTGCGCGGAGCTGTCGGCACCGGGTTTGGGGTAGTGATTTGGACAGCATCTACAGCTGGGACTACTGGATGCCGGCCATCCAGGATGCGCTGGTAAAGCTCAGTCGTTTCCGCTGTCGGCTCAACATCTATCTCTTCCCGGACGATGGCACGGCAACGTGCATATTGCTGCAAAGCTGCGTTGCGCTGTCCTAATTGGCAATAGGCCCGCATGGCCGCACGATGCGCATCCTCTCGTAACGGATCACACTCCAGGAGACGGAGTGCAGTAGCCAATGCTGCGCGATGATTTCCCACTGCCTCGTAGCCAGCTATCAGACGCGAGAGGCCTTCCAGGAAGAGGCTCTGCAGCCGGTAGCGTTCGTTGATTACCCAGTCATCATAAAAACCATCGAGGAAATCACCTCGATAGAGCGTTATTCCGCGCTGTAGAGTAAAGAGGTCGTTGGCGCCTAGAGCGGATTCGCATTCGTCTACATCAAGCCATAGGTTCCCTTGTGCGACAAACTGGACGGTGTATACATCGCTCTGGATGAACTGTTCAGTGGGTAGGCAACGACGGATATGCCATAGCGCTGTAGCAAGGGAACGGCGTGCCTTGTGCATTGGTTGTTCTCCCCAGAACAGATCAACCAAGCGGTCGCGAAGTTGTGGCCGGGTGCGGTTCATCACCAAGTAGGCGAGCAAGGACTGCGCTTTACGCGTGGCAGGGGTCGGCAAGGGCTGGCCATCCCAGCTGATCTCCAGCGGACCAAGGAAATACAGCCTCAAAGCAGGCATGGTGAGTCCCTTTCTATTCAGTACTCCGTGGGGAACCCCTCACGAGTGCAGTTGACAACGAAGGAACTACTGCTATCCAAAGACAACAGGCTGTGCCAATGTGATTATAGCACACTCCTGATGCTTATGCCAAATAGCTAGCACGGTTCGGGCAAGTTGTTGAATAGCAGATGTCACCGAATAAGCGGATGCACCATGCCGCTATTCGTGGTGGCACTTATTGATGATCGTCCATCACTGCCCGGGCGCAGCTGGGTGGTTATGCGACAGGGATGACCGTACCACCGGTCATGCGCACCAGAGCAGTGGGCGTGAGGCGGAAAACAGCGTGAGGCGTGCCGGCTGCTGCCCAGATTTCGTCATACTGCAGCAAATCATGGTCAATATAAGTTGGAAGCGGCTGGATGTGGCCAATAGGTGGCACGCCACCAATGGCAAAACCGGTTTGCTCGCGCACATAGTCGGCATCTGCTTTCTCGACGGGCTCGCCGATTAGTTGCGCGAGCATTTTTTCGTTCACGCGGTTAGCACCGCTGGCAAGGACTAGGATGGGCTTGTGCGTCTCTTTGCCACGGAAGACCAGGGACTTGACGATTTGCCCAACGGTGCAGCCCACGGCTTGTGCGGCTTCGGCAGCCGTGTGCGTGCTTTGTGGCAACTCCAGCACTTGGTATGGAAAGCCCAAGTGCTGGAGTGCTTCCTGAACTCTTTGTACGCTGGGTGGCAGTCGCTTCGGTGCTGATTGCTGGCACAACTCCTGCCTCCTCTAGCCTCCCGCTGTAACAGTCATCAATAGGATGCGATCTCCTTCCTGCACAGGCATATCCATGTTAGCAGCGCGGCGGCCATTCACATGGAAAAAGTGCGGTTCCACGAGATCATGTGTCCCTGGAGTGATGAGCGGTCCCAAAAAGGCAGGAAATCTCTGTGCCAGAGCTGCACCAACGTCGCGCAGGGTAGCGCCATCGTTTACCTCTATCTCCGCTTCTGTTTCCTTGCTCAGACGCCGTGCAAGTCCACAATAGAAGCCGATGGTGAGCTTCATAGCGGTTCATCCACTCCGCTTTAGGCCTTAAGTTTTGCAGCCACGTATCCCAGCCCCAGTTCCTCCAGTTTTTCCTTAGTTGGGATACCTGTTTCTTTATTCCATCCCCGGAACTCATAGTAGTAGTCTAGCATTTGGCGGAACTGGTCCTCTGGGATGGCTTCACCCTGATACAGACCTTCGGGAAGCGGCTCCATCAGCCGTGTGGGTAGCACATCGTCTTTTCTCGAAATCCCCTCCCGAACGTTGAAAGCACGGCAAAGGTTGAATGCCCTTTCTCCGACGGTCATCAGTTCAGCCAAGGTGACATCCCATCCGGTTGCGGCTGCTACTATATCTTTGATCGTCTGCAACCTGACGCCGCCTTCGGGCCATGATGCATACATGCACACAGAGAGGCTATCATAGAGAGCCTTAAAGTCCCCTAAAACCTTAACCATCCTGGCTTTCTCTCTCCCCATATCTAGCCTGTCTATTGTCTTGTCTAGGCCAATTTCGGGGAATAGCCAGGCAGGATCCTCGAAGAAGTCGTCGTGTTCGGCTTGAAGGTGGCAGGCTCCCCGATTAGAGACAGCATAGGACAATCCAACGCCTTTCTTTCCTCTGGGTTCGTGCATAGGCACTTCCTGCCCCTTAATATGCATAGCAAAACTCTGGGCGCCTCTGCCAATTTTCTCCGCTGCTCTCTTGACTCCTTCAGCCAGCAGATTGCCAATGCCTTCTCGTTTGGCAATCTTCTCGATGAGCTGGATGATCGCTTGGTCGCTGCCCCAAGTCAGCTCCAGCCCACCAGTGTCTTCCTTAGTGATCAGGCCCTTCTCGTAGCATTCCATGGCAAAGGCGATCGTCACGCCGGTCGAAATGGTATCTAGCGAGTACTTATTGCAGAGTTCGTTGGCCTTGCACAAGACAACCAGGTTGCCGTTCATGCACAGGGAGCCTAAGGCAGCGGCCGTCTCGTACTCTGGTCCACCATAGGTTGGATCAACCTCGTACGGCTCTTTGGCAGCAACTACCAAGTTGCATGTCACGGGGCAGGCAAAACAGGGATCCCGTCTTACCAAGATTGTTTCTGCGATGGTTTCTCCAGTGATGTTTTCATAATCATCGAAGGTGCATTTTTGGAAGTTCTTCGTTGGCAATCGGCCTGTGGCATGGAGGTCATCCAAGTCACCGTCGCTGCCATACTTATGCAATAGGTCTTTGTAGGCACCTTCCCACACTTCCTGATTTGCTTGCTTAGCGAGTTGGAGGACTCGTTCGCGGTCTACAAGCGGGATCTTCTGGGTGCCACGAACCGCAATCGCCTTGAGCTTCTTTGAGCCCATCACGGCACCCATGCCACTTCTGCCGTTAGCATGGTGGATATCGCTCAGCACACAAGCGTACCTCACCAGATTCTCGCCACCTGGCCCTATCAAGGCGATCCGTATATGCTCATCTTTCAGCTCCTCTTTGATCAACCTTTCGGTGTCCCCGGTGATTTTGCCCCACAGATGGCTGGCAGCTCTGATCTCAGCTTTGCCATTGTGGATCCACAGATAGACTGGCTTTTCAGCCTGCCCCTCGATGATAATAGCGTCGAAACCAGCGAATCGGAGTTCTGGCCCGAAGAAGCCGCTGGCGTTCGACTCTCCCCAAATGCCGGTTAGTGGTGATTTGCCCGCAATGACGTAGCGGCAATTTCCGCCGAAAGGCAAGCCCGTCACCACGCCGGCGGCTACAACCAGTTTGTTCTCAGGGCCTAGAGGGTCAATGCCGGGCTTGAGTTCATCAAACAATATTTTCGCACCCAAGCCTCTACCGCCAAGGAAGGCTCTGGCAACGTCCTCTGCCAACTTCTCGACCGTTATTCTGTTGTTGGTGAGATTCACGCGTAGGATTTTCCCCATGTAGCCGAACATTTTCACCCTCCTTCTATGTGGTTTAGTTTAGGTATGTCTCCATTTCTGCATTGCCGCGCCTTGATCGGCTGGCAATGCCATCTGCGCATAAAGTGCGAGGAACCCCGTCTTGGTCTTGGGTTCTGGTGCGCGCCAGTGGGCTAGGCGTCTTTGAATCTCTTCTTCCGGCAACTCCACGTGCAACTGGCGAGCGGGGATGTTAATCTCAATCATATCCCCATCTTCGATGATGGCGATAACGCCGCCCTCCATGGCTTCTGGCGATACGTGACCCACAATGGGACCGCGGTTGAACCCAGAAAAACGGCCATCGGTAATCAGTCCGACCGAACCCTCCAGGCCAATACGATATAGGGCATCGGTAGATAGCATCACCTCCTTCATGCCTGGTGCGCCTTTGGGGCCTTCATAACGCACCACGATCACATCGCCAGGTTGGATTCTGCCTTCTATAATCGCTTTCCAGGCTTCTTGGTCGCTGTTAAAGGTTTTCGCTGGACCTCTGTGTACTAGCATTTCCTTCTTGATGGCAGAGGTGCGCACGATGGCGCCACGAGGCGCGATGTTTCCCTTGAGCACAGCCAGACCGCCCTCGGCTTGCACCGGCTGATCCCTGCTGGAGATAGCAGGGCCCCGGCTTCCACGAACTTGTTGGACATTTTCACCCACAGTCCTGCCATCAACGGTCAAAGCACTGCCGTCGATCAGGTCTCCCAATTCTTTCAGCAATGCAGGGACTCCCCCCGCCTCGTGGAAATCAACTACCGTATGAGGGCCATTGGGGATGACAGAAGCTAAAAGCGGAGTCTTACGGCTGATTTCATCGAACAAATCCAGTTCTATTTGTATTCCAAGCTCTTTTCCCATGCTAATGATATGGAGAGGTGCATTTGTGGAGCCACCAATCGCTGCATTCACGACGATAGCATTCCTGAGGGCTCTCTCATCGAGGATACGAGAAGGACGCACATCCTCTTTCACCAGTTCAACAATACGCTGACCGGACCGGCGAGCCACCTTTAATCTATCCGCTGAGATGGCGGGAATTGTGGCTGAGCCAGATAGAGCCATGCCCATGGCCTCGGTCAGAATTTGCATAGTGTTGGCAGTCCCCATGACCGGACAGGCGCCAGGCCCAGGACAAGAACATTCCTCCATTTCGCGCAGGTCTTGTTCGCTAATGTGCTTCAGGGGGAGGGCACCGAACACTGCCTCATTCACATCGGGGGCTAATACCGTGCCTTCGCGCCATTTTCCCGCTAGCATTGGCCCGCCAGTGACCATGATGGAGGGCAAATCTACCCTAATTGCGCCCATGAGGTGGCCGGGGATAATGTTGTCGCACGAAGCCAGTAGGACCAAGCCATCAAACAGATGCACCATGGACATAATTTCTATGGACGCCGCAAGGACATCGCGGATCGCCAGCTCGTACTTCATGTTTTCTGTCCCGATAGCGATGTTGCCGCAGGTAGCAAAAAGTCCAAACTCGAACGGGACTCCTCCGGCCTGCCAGATTCCTGCTTTTACCACTTCCGCCAGTTGCCGGAGATGCATGTGTGCAGGCGAGGCTTCTGTCCAAGAGTTGGCTACTCCGATCAATGGCTTGCCAAAATCATCGTGTGTGTAGCCAGCACCTTTGTATATCTGCCTGCGGTGTGCCGCCTGTGGACCGACAAAGAAGTTATGCCGTGTTTCCAAGCTTACCTCCTATCCTCATTTCCCGGTTACCAGGTCAAGTGCCGCTTTCAGCCTCTCAAGATCTTCTTCCAGAGGTGGCAACAGAGGTCTTCTGGGCTTTCCTAGCGGACGTCCTAGCAATTCCGAACCGGCTTTCAGGTATTGGACAAACGACCCTTCGAGGTCAAGCATATCTCCCAGGGGCAGCATCCGGTAATACAGCTCTCTGGCTTGGTCAATTTGCCCCTTGATTGTAAGTTCGTACAGCTCAACGCATCGGGCGGGAATGATATTGGCTGAACCAGATACCCAACCATCAGCGCCCATGAGCCAGCATTCCAACATGACGTTGTCGCAGCCAACGAAGACACTCATCTTATCGCCGCATAGTCTCTTAATCTGCCCAACACGCCGGATATCACCAGTGGCTTCTTTGACATAAGAAATATTATCGATCTCAGCCAGCCGTGCCAGTAGCTCTGGACGCATATCCACTCCGCTAGTCACCGGATTGTTGTAGATCATGATCGGGATGCGTACGCTTTCAGCCACAGCTTTGTAATGCTCATATAGTTCCCGTTCGCTGGGGTGGCAATAGTAGGGGGCGACGACCATCAAGCCATCCGCACCGGCCTGTTCTGCATACTGAGAATACATAATGGTATGTTGGGTGGAATTGGCTGCCGAACCCACCAGCACAGGCACCCTGCCACGCGCTTGCTCAATGGTGATGTCCACCACTCTCTTGTGTTCTTCGTCAGACAGGGAGGCAAATTCCCCTGTGCTGCCCGTTGCGATAATGCCATGAATCCCCTCTGCAATCAAAAAGTCTATATGTCTCCTCAGTGCTTCCTTGTCCAACGATTCATCGGCTTGGAAAGGAGTGAGCATGACCGCATAGACCCCACGCCACTTTTCCATTACATAGCCTCCTTAGGAGCCAAAATCAACGCCGTACAGTTTTTCCTGCTTTCCCAGCAGAAACCCGGTGGGGAAGGGGTCTCTGGGGTCGAGCACGAACTGTTGGATGCCCATGATATAGGCGCTGCCTTTGATCGTGGGCACGACCGCAGCAAACGGACCGACCTTGGTCTCCTCAATTAGCCGACCGTAGAAAAGGCTGCCGATAATGCTCTCGTGGACGAATTCCTCGTGCAAACCCAATTCTCCCTTGGCGTAGAGCGTAGCCATCTTGGCGCTTGTCCCAGTGCCGCAAGGAGAGCGGTCTATGCCAGCAGGGGGCACCACAACCGCGTTCTTCAGCGTGGCTTTTGGGTGTGTTGGCGGCGCAGAGAACTCTACATAATTGATACAATTGATTTCTGGAGCTTCTGGGTGGTGGATCTCTACCTGTTCATTGACTGCTTGCCAAATCTTAGTGCCACATGAGATAATTTCGTTCGCATGCTCTGGTGAGATCTCCAAGCCTACACTCTCTGCGGGCAGGATGGCGTAAAAATTGCCGCCGTAGGCAATGTCCACCTTTACCCGCCCTATTCCTGGGACATCCACCTCTACATCTGCTTTATAGAGAAAGGAGGGGACGTTCTGAATGGTTACAGACTCCGCCATGCCATCTTTCACTGCCACGTCGGCTTGGACTATGCCGGCAGGGGTGTCGAGCACAATCCTGGTCATCGGCTCTTTCACTGTCACCATGCCCATTTCCACCAAGACGGTGCAAATGGCAATGGTGCCGTGCCCGCACATGGTCGCGTAACCACCTGGCTCTAGGTAGAGCACTCCAAAATCTGCGCCATCCACTGTGGGTGGAATGAGCAAGGAAGCATACATGTTGCTATGCCCCCGAGGTTCGTGCACGAGAAAGGTACGGAGGGAGTCCAAATGGTGGCGCACGTATTTCAGTTTCTCCAACATAGTCTCCCCAGGGATGGGCGGCACTCCTCCGATGACCACTCTCTCTGGGTTGCCCCCGGTATGCGAGTCAATTGCGGTAAGTATTCTGCTGAATTTCATCGCGATCGTCCCCTCCTAATTTCTGCCTAATAGGCTATCTTGTCCGAACGGGCATCGCCTATGGCGTCCCCTGCATGTCGAGATGCAGAATGGTAGGTGCGCTCTCGAGCAAGGGACCAAACTATCGCTTATGAAGCTTATTCTATTGAAGCGAGTTCAGTTAAATATCTTTCCAGCACTTGGTGCACTGCTGGGTCCAATGGTTGATAAGGCGCTCTGGGACGGCCAGCTTTCTGTCCGCCAATCTCAGCGGTCGCTTTGAGGTATGCCACCTCATTTTCGGAAGTGAGGTAGCCGCAAAGTTGCGTGAACTTGCGGTACAAGGGTATCGCTTTGTTCAGATCCCTATTCATACAGGCATTGTACAAAGCCAGCACCGCTTTTGGAACGGCAATCCCGAATAGCGACACGATTCCCTTGCCCCCTAACAGGACATCGCTGAACAGCCATCCCTCGCCACCGGAGAAGACGTTGATCTTGTCGGCTATTTTGGTGAGCACATTCACCCGATGCCAGACGTCGCCATTGGATTCCTTTACTGCCTTGATGTGCTCCAGCTCTAGGAGCCTGTCCCAGAAGGCAGGAGTCATGTTGAATCCCCTGGGAAGAGGCGGATAGTTGTAAGCCATGATTTGAATCTCATCCACCACCTCGTTGATGGCGCGATAGTGTTCGAAAACAACCTCCTCGGTGGGGTTAATCACGTAGGGAGGCGCAATCATGACCCCATCGGCACCGGCGCGTTCAGCATACTTGGTTCGGCGAATACATTCCTTCGCATTCTGGAAGGTAGTTCCCACAACGACTGCCAGCCTTCCAGCTGCGGCTTGCACTGCCGCATCTACAACCAGGTTGAATTCTGCTTCGCTGGGGGCATAGAATTCTCCCATGCAGCCGAAGATGATGAAGCCATGGACGCCCGATTTGGCCAGGAACTCAACGTTATGCGCCAGTCCATCCAAGTCAGGCTCCTGGTTTTCTTTTATAGCAAAGGGTAGCAGAGGGAAAACACCTTCCAATGGCTTGCGAGCACTTTTTGATTGCTTGTCCATAAGCGAATACCTCCTCGATAATTTGATTAGCCTTGTATTTTGACCTACTGAAGGGCGAAACCATCTTTTGTTCGTCGGGTGCTGGTTTACCAGTCTAGTCTAGAACTCGGCACCCCATTTGCTCTTTGGCCCCACATAGAATCCATGCGGCCAGGGATCCCTGGGATCGAGCACGAATTGCTGAAGACCGCTGATGTAGGCGCTGCCTCTGATCGTGGGCACGACTGCAGGGAACGAACCTACGGTTGTTTCCTCTATGAGTTTGCCATAGAAAAGGCTGCCAATGATGCTTTCGCTGACAAACTCTTCATTCAATTTGAGTTCACCCTTGGCATAGCGAGCAGCCATTTCTGCTGATGTCCCCGTACCACATGGGGAACGATCTATGGCTTCAACCCCATAGAGGACGGCATTCTTTGCCGTTGCTTTCGGATTGGTGGACGGTGCTACAAACCGCACGTGAGTGCAGCGGTCAATAGCCGGGTTTTCCGGATGCGCGATTTGTACCTGATCAAAGACCGCTTCCCTTATCTTCGAACCCTTGTCCACGATCTCTTTGGCGCGTTCGGGGACCAGTTCCAAACCTACGCTCTCTGCAGGGAGAATAGCATAGAAATTTCCGCCCCATGCAATGTCTAGCCTCACTTTTCCCAGTTCGGGCACGTCAACCACCACATCGCGTTTATAAAGGAAAGCAGGGACATTTTGGAAAGTCACATCCTGTACCTGGCCGTTTGCAACGCGCACTTTTGCTCTGACGAGCCCAGCTGGGGTATCCAGGACAATATTGGTCACCGGTTCCTTGGCTTCCACCATGCCTGTTTCCACCAACACTGTGCAGGTAGCAATAGTCATATGTCCACACATGGGCAGGAAGCCGCTGACTTCGATGAAGAGCACCCCCACATCTGCTTCTGGATGCGCCGGCGCAGTGATGATGCTACCAGACTGGATGTTGCTGCCACGCGGTTCAAACATGAGCATCGTGCGCACATCGTCTAGATTCTTCTGCGCCCACAGCCATTTCTCGACCATGGTTTTCCCAGGAATAGGAGGGATTCCGCCTATGACAACTCTCGCTGGCTCCCCTTCGGTGTGTGAATCCACCGCTGTGATGAGTCTATTAAATCTCATCGTTACGTGCCTCCTTTTAAGTATTGATAACGAACAACCAGATTACATGCCCCGTAAAACGAATCAGGAATTCACGAACCTCGATAACGATAACTGTTCTACAGGCAGATCAAGTTTCTGCCCCGTGATCATTTGACTAATCAGTTTGCCGGTGATGGGCCCCATCGTGATCCCCTCTCCCTCATGCCCTGCGGCGATGTAAAAGCCTGGCACCTCCTCGACTCCATCAATGATAGGGAGGAGATCAGGCGTGTACGGCCGCAGCCCTGCATAGATGCGAATGGCGTGGACATTGGCAAGGGCCGGCAGAAAGCGAAGGCAGCGGTTGATCATGGAACGTACCACCTCGTGGTCCACAGAGCGATCGAAGCCTGCGAACTGCCGACTGCTTCCCAACAAGATGTTACCACTGCGTGTTTGTCCCAGCACCATCGCGACAGCAATTCTGTGCGCATCCTCTTCTACTGCCTCAAAGTAACTGGCATCCAATAGGTAGGTATTGATCATGGGAGGGACAGGCTCCGTTACGACGATGTGGCCTTTGCGTGGAATCACGGGTATTTCCACGCCCACCATTTTCCCGATGGAAGCACTCCAAGCTCCTGCGGCATTCACGACGGCTTTTGTTGGGATCCGCCCAGCCGTTGTAAACACGGCCGTCACCGCTTTGCTGGCTGTAAGCTCAATGCCTGTGACTTCGGTGAAGGTCAGGATCGTTGCTCCCCTCTCTTTGGCCGCTTTGACAAAAGCCAGCGTAGCTAGAATGGGCTGCACCTTGGCATCATCCGGGAAGAAAAGCCCTCCCACTAACTCAGATGATAAATAAGGCTCCGACTCGTGCAATTCCTTTTCGTTTAGGAGCTGGCAACGCATTCCGCTGCGCTGCACCAGTTGCATAGTGCGTTCCAACGCTTTCATGCCCTTAGGGCTATCTGCGATGTAAATATTCCCCACCCGATCGTATTCGATATCCAGAGGAAGCTGTTCAGCGAGGTCAGCATAAAGCTTTCCACTGGCTATGGTTAGGTCTCTGCCAATTCCTGAGTTAATGTGTCCGATGCCGAATTGGCAGGCTCCTGAGCAACCAGAGGCTATTCCACCCCTCTCCACAAGGTACACCCTGAGCCCTGCAAGAGAGAGGTAATAGGCGCAGCAAGCGCCAATGATGCCCCCGCCAATTACCACTACGTCAGGAGACATAGCTCCAACCTACGATGTATCTTCATGTGGTCAAGTTGTCCTTCCTACGGAGGGTAATCGTGCCGTCCAGCGTGATCTCCAGATAATCGCCCTCCTGGATCGTTTGAAAGTCTTCCGCTGATACAACAACGATGGGAACAGTTTTGTGATATAGCTCATCAGCCACAATTGCGCCCAAAGCCAGGATCGGATCCACTTTTAGGTTGATGATAGCGGCTGGGGCTGTTCCCGCTTTTACGCTCTCCACGAGGATAGCGCTGGCTGTGCTAGAGCCCCTGCCTTGTGGAAAGACGAATACTTTGCCCGTAACAATAGCTCCTGAACGCTCATGTCGCCGGTCAATGATCTCTCCGGTGTAGGCATTCAAGCCGCCCCACAAGCTCAATGGTTCTTTGGATACTACAGCTACTCCCTTTGCTGAACCAGGTATGACCGGTTTCCCAATCATGATTCTTTCCACAGTGTTTCTCTCCTAACAACATGTCCTTCTACTGCAGATTGTACACAATCCGCCATGCTCCCAAGGGCAACCTGCACTCCCAGCTCGCCAGGGGCATAGTAGGCTTGCTTTCCCGAGTTGGTCATAATCACTTTCGTCGTTGGGGAAAGTATTGGGCAGTGGAAATCGCAAGTATCCAAGACAATTTGGACGCCAAAGCCCGTCAGCAGCGTGATCAAGTTGCTCCTCTGCAGCAGAGAGTAAGTGAGCTGATTGGTTAGCACAATAAACCGCACTCTTGAGTGCACTGTTCGGCCCTCTTGGGCTTCGATCAAACGTGCCAGTTGCTGAAACTCCGCAAAAGAGAAGTGGGGGCAGCCAAGGACAATGGCATCGAGTGGGGTATCCGCTTTTGCTGTGGAGAGTTCTCTCAGTGCGGCTACCAACTCCGCTGGACGAACAGGAATGACCTTTTCTGGGGCCGTATTCTGGAAGGCTTGTTCCAGAGTAGGCGCCTCTGGGGTTATCCCCTCCGCATGGAAGAGGGCAACAGCCCCTGAAGAAGCCGCTGCTGCCCCCAGAGCTTTGAATTGGTCATCGTTAACCTGCGCAGGCAGCCCCGCGATGACCGGGATCTTGTCCTCTGCGATGCGTCCCAAAAAATGGCCCAATAGTGGGTAGAAGATGTCATTCATCATTGCTTCTGGCTCGATATCCACCAAGCGCAGCAAGAGCTGGCCCTTGCGGTTGGGAGTGAGGTGCAGGCCGTATTTGGGAACTCTGCCAGTGATGGCAGCGCAAATGTCTATATAGTCCCCATAGCGATTGGTTCTTGCGCCTAGGACAGAATTGGCGAATACAATTGCATTGGATTCAGCCCAAGCGATTTGTTGGCCGAACCTCGGCGTTAGGTAGCCTTGATACGGTGCGCAAGTACAGGTAGGGACACAACCCATGTGAATATAAGCCTGAATCTGACGGAGGGCACGACTGGCATAGTCCTCAGGGATGTGCCATTTTTGCCACTGCTGCGTGTCGAGTGGCACCATGTTAAGGGTGGTCGGTATGGAAACCTTTCCACCCAATGAAGCTAGAGTCTCCGCAAACTCCAAACTAGCTTCGCTCAGCAGCCCTACGCCGTCAATGTGTGCCAGGCTTACGTCGATCATTTCCTCGGCGCCATATACTTCAGCCATCCTGACCAGGATAGACATGGCTAGCTTTGCTGCCTTGCCATACTCTCCTCGTAACATGCGTTGATCTTTTTCGCTGAGTTTCAGTGACATTTTTGCCTCGATTGCATAAAGAGCTTAGCCTGGCGCGAGCTCTCACGCGCACTCGGCCAGTTGGCGAACTAGGTAGAACATACTCACCAGCGATCCTCCATCAGCCGTGATGTCCGCACCTGTGATATAGCTGGCGTCATCGGAAGCGAGAAAGACCGCGACTTTAGCCATCTCTTCGGGCAAGCCGTGCCGATTCATAGGCACTGCTCGATTCCTTGCAGCCAGGAGTTTCTCGCTAGGGAAGGCAGCGCGCTGCAAAGGCGTCATGATGGGCCCTGGGCTCAGGGCATTGACACGGATCCCATACTTGGCCCACTCAACGGCGAGAAGGCATGTTAGTGCGAGCACGCCGGCTTTGCTGGGTGAGTAGGCACCGCCGTTGATTTCAGGCATGTGGCCAGATATGGAAGCTACGTTGATGATAGATCCACCTGCTTTTCTCTCAATCATGTGTCTGCCCACTGCCTGACAGCAGAGAAAGACGCCCTTCAAGTTCACATCTATCACCCGATCCCAGTCCTCTTCTCTCAAATCTTCGATGGGGCTAGGGATGAAGATGCCTGCATTGTTGACCAAGATGTCAATGGTGCCAAAGGCCGCCAGAGCCTGTTGCACCATGCGGGTGACCTGATCGCACTTGGAGACATCTGCCTGGACGGCGATCGCTCGACAGCCCAGTGCTCGTATTTCCTGTGCCACGGCCTCTGCCGCTGTCATGTTTCGGTCGCAGTTTACAATCACATCAGCGCCAGCTTCAGCTAATGCCAGGCTGATTGCCTTGCCTATCCCCTGGCTCGCGCCAGTTACAAGCGCGGTCCTGCCTTTGAGTTTCATCGTCGAACTCCCCTTAGCCGAACATCTCCCCCAGTCTATCCAGTAGCTCCTGGATGGTCTGGCAGGGGATGAATCCCAGCGCAGCAATCTCATCAGAGACATCTACCGGCAGTGCTTGACCCTCGACTGCCTGGTTGAGCTTTCCGCCCATGAAGAGGGGCACTTTTAGTCCTACTCTGTCCATTTCGCTGCGCAAGGCTTTGCCTATTTCAAGCGCGAGGCCGTTGTATGTGCCCACGACGATGGCGTCTGCTGTCTCATTGGATGCTATTTTAATGATGTCAGCAGGGCTTTTCTCTGAGCCAGCCATAATGGGCATCATTCCCATAGCATCCAGCGCCCTACGGATGATAAATAGGGCATGCTCATGTACGTCTGTAGAGGCAATCACTATTTTGGCTGTGCGCTCTGTTTGTTGAAGTTGGGCGATGATTGCCTGGCTTGTCTGATATGTGCGTGCAAACATGTCGGTAAGCTGTATGGGTTTCCTGCCCCTTGGCCAAGTGTCATCTAGAGCGCCAGCACCGTATTCCCGCTCAAATCTCTCAGCCCCCATCTTCTTCAATACAAAGAGCATTTCGAGCGGGTTGTGGATATCCACCCCTTGAGCTTGAAGGCCCCCAAGGGTGCGTTCGAATACGCCTCTTCCTGCTTCAATCAATCTGTCTTTTATCGCCTTGGCTTGCGTGAGATCGAGATAAGGTGCCAGATGGCGAGCTGAGTCTTCCACGCGCCTGGCTAGGACGTGAACTTGCAGGATTTCCTGAGCAGAAGGGATGCGTATTGCTTCGGTAACTGGCAGGGGAACCAGTGCATGGCCAGTGGGACAGACGAGTTGCGCTACCATATCCCACAGCAGGTACTCTGCATTCAGGCCGAGGTTTCTATCCAGGTCCTCACTGAAGGAAATGGTATCGCCGTACCACATGGAGCCTACGCAGTCTTCACCGTGGATGTCTTTGATAATCATCACCCACGCCACTCTCATCAGAGGGTCAGCGGTAACCCCACCAAAACAGTGTGCCAATTTGGCTTCGAAAAGTTCTTCAACGATATATTTTTCCAAATATGCCCAACCTGCTATGTCAGCATAGTCGTTGAGCAGTGAGCCAAAGCCGTCATCGAGGTAGGAATGCACCAGCGTGCCCTTGTCTTTCAGCCTGCCCATTACGTATAGTGCTTTGGCTGTTTCCACGGTTGTCGTGACCTCATCGCTCCATTGCGGAAGACCGTGTGCGAAGTACTGCGAGAGGTTTCCTATGGTCGTGATTCCGGCGCGCAGCGCGTTCTCGGTATTAACCATGGAAGCGGGGAAACCGATCATGAAATCCCCCGCATGAGGTTGGATGGGTACAACCTGTCCTACCTCCATCCAGTCTTCTAAGGATTTCAACTGCGGGCCCGTCTCACGCGGCACGGAACCGCGCATCTCTGGTGGATAGCCCATGACGCGGTCGAGGCACAGGCCAAATCGGTCTATTCTGGAGTCTCGTTTCGACATCTCATCGTGCAAATAGAGCAGGGCTGTCTTTGTCTCTTCCCAGCTATCTAGGCCAATATGAGCATGTAGCATGATTGTACCTTGTCGCATGGCACGCCTCTTGTACTCAATCTCCGAGGAAACTCCATGCTCTTTGAAAAAGAGGGTGCGTCCAATTTCGACCTTGCTGGCCCGCTCTTGTGCCTCCGCAGATACTTCTTCCCATGAAGGAAGGATTCTTTTTGCTTCCTGAACGATGGCTTTTATTTCATCCATCCGGTTGCCCCTTGTCTATAGTGACACTGTCTTCATCGTTCGCCTCGCGTGTCATTCTGAGCGCAGCGAAGGTGCTCTTTGCTACTGAGAGGGATTCTGTCCAAGCTGCACGAGATGCTTCAGTTACGCCTCAGCATGACACAAGGTGAGTTATCGCGTGATACGCTTGTGCCCCTTCTGTATCATTCCAAGCACAGCGAATAATCCTTCGCCACTGAGGCGGGCTCCGCCCAAATTGGGCGAGATACTTCAGCTACGTCTCAGCACGACGCAAGTGGCTATACTGTCCTGTGTATCCACCAGCCGTGCTATTGTAAGAATATTTGCTTCCATAAGGTAGGAATAGATATGCCCTGACAATGCAGGGGCCTCGCTTGTTATGATTCTATGTCTCGCAGAGCCTGTCTCATCGCATCGATGGTGAACTCTACGTGCTCCATAGTATGAGCTGCTGTGGCGATGGAGTGCAGTACTGGAGAGGGGCTTAGGTACACCCCGTACTTGAAGAGTGCCTGTGCGAATCGCTTAAATTTGGCTTGGTCCACATATGCACAGAACTCACGGTAATCGCGGATGGCGGGTTGCTCTGTGAAGAAAAGTTGTAACATCGCACCTACGTTCTGCACGATCGCTTTTGTGCGTCGTTCTGCAAACAAGTTACGCAGCCCGGCCGAGAGCTCTTGTGCGATACGTTCCGCGTGACGCAAGGCTACGCCGTCGTTGCGGTTCAGTTCCTGCAGGCCGGCACGCGTCGCATACAGCCCGATGCGCGATGCGTTCTGCGCCCCATAGTGCAGCACACCACCCCAGGATAACGCTTCCATGATCTCAGCTCGACCAACCAAGGCAGCCACTGGCAACCCATTTCCCAGCGCCTTACCTAGTGTAGAGATGTCAGGTTCGATGCCATAGTACCTCTGGCAAGTGCCAGAGGGGACATGCAGATTCGTTGTAACTTCATCGAAGATGAGGAGGATATCGTTGGCACGGGTCAGGTCGCGCAATCCTTGCAGATAGCCTGGCTCTGGCGGTATGATGCCCATATTGCACATGACCGGCTCGGTGATGACGGCAGCGATTTGTCCTCGATAGGTGTGAATGGCTCGCTCTACCGCTCGTAAGTCATTCCATGGCACAATAATAGTATCATCTAGCGCATGCTGGTTCAACCCCGAGCTTTCGATCAGTTTGATGGGGTCATTGCGGTGACCCAACCTGGGAAGCTCTGCGGGATGAACACTCGCCAAGAAGTCGTCATACCAGCCATGATAGTGTCCCTCAAATTTAATGAACTTGGGCCTGCCGGTGTAGCCTCTCGCCAGTCGGATGGCGGCCATAGTCGCCTCAGTGCCGGTGTTCGCAAAGCGCACGCGCTCTGCGCTGGGTACCATGTGCTGGATTAGCTCGGCTACCTCTATTTCGATTTCAGTGGCGGCAGCGAAGTGAGGGCCGGTGGCTACTGCTTCGTTCACCGCTTGGACGATGGATGGATGAGCATGCCCCAGTGGCTCCAGGCCGTAACACATCATCCAGTCTACATAGCAGTTGCCATCTACATCATAGAGATGAGCACCTTCACCACGCGCAATAAAGAGCGGGTATGCTCCATAGTTGGCTGGGCCTCGTGAGGGGGAGCTGACGCCTTCGATCAACACACGCAGGCTACGCGCGAAGAGTTCTCTCGATCTATCCGTTGCGGGGGCCATCCACTTGCCTTCTCAACTTGCTTTGCTACTTGCCGCCGAGATATGCTTTGATAACTCTTGCATCGTGGAGGAGCTCCTGCCCCGTTCCTTCCAGGGTGATGTTTCCGACTTCTAGCGCATAGGCGCGGTCGGCCATGGACAAAGCGGCGCGGGCATTCTGCTCTACCAGAAGAATGGTGACCCCCTCATCGCGGATTTGCTTGATGGTGTCCAAGACAGTCTCCACCAATTTTGGCGCCAATCCCAGGGAGGGCTCGTCCAACATGAGAAGTCTGGGCTTGGCCATGAGCGCTCGACCAATGGCTAACATCTGTCGTTCCCCTCCGCTCAGGGTGCCAGCAGATTGGTGCAGGCGCTCCTCCAATCTGGGGAATAGATTGAAGACCCGGCGCATTGCGTCGGCGGGCTTGCCCTCGCTGCGTCGGCTATAGTAACCCAAGAGGAGGTTTTCTTCTACCGTCATACTGGTGAACAACCTCCTTCCTTCTGGGCACTGCATAATGCCGAGATTGACAATTTCATGCGAGGGCATGCCTTGGATCTCTTTTCCATCAAAGATGATTTTCCCACTGGATGGTTTCAGTGCTCCAGAGATGGTCATCAATGTGGTTGATTTGCCAGCCCCGTTGGCGCCGATCAAGGCTACAATTTCGCCTTCTTTGACCTCGAAGGATATCCCTTTCAGAGCAGGGATCCCGCCATATTTGGTTACCAGATTTTCAACTTGCAGCAAGCTCATGCGCCCACCTTCCTAAGTATGCTTCTATGACTCGCTCATCGCGTTGTATCTCCGCAGGAGTGCCTTCTGCGATCTTGACCCCATGGTCCAGAACAGCTATCCAGTCGGAAATGCCCATCACGACGTTCATATCGTGCTCTACGAGCAGGACGGTAACTCCCTGGTCTCGAATGGTGTAGATGAGCGAGATCATCTCCTCCTTCTCGGAGGGGTTCATGCCTGCAGTTGGTTCATCGAGCAGCAATAGCTTTGGTTCAGAGGCCAGTGCACGCGCGATCTCCAGACGTCTCTGATGGCCAAAGGTGAGGGCGCCTGCCAACTTATCTCGATGTTCCGCTATGCCGACAAAACGCAGCAGTTCCAAAGCTCTTTCGCGGCTCCATTTTTCTTCTCGCCTTGCCTTCGGCGCGCGCACAATAGCATCCCAGACACCGTTTGTCGTCCGACAATGGGTACCGACTTGCACGTTTTCCAACACACTCATGTTCTTGAAGACACGGATTAACTGGTAGGTGCGGGCAATTCCCAACTCAGTTACCTTGTGCGCTGGCAAACCAACGAGTTTTCTTCCACAAAAAGTTACCTCACCGGAGGTAACAGGCAAGACGCCCGTGATGAGATTGAACGTGGTGGTCTTTCCGGCACCGTTAGGGCCGATGAGGGAGAAGATTTGTCCCTGGTGGATCTCGAAACTTACCTGGTTCACCGCTCTCAGTGCACCGAAATCCTTCGTCAAATCCTTCACTACCAGGAAGTTATCTAAGGGATTTCTGGTTTCGCTCGGGCTATTACCCGTGCTCATATCGCCAGTGGCTAAAGCCATGACATGAACCTCCGTTTTTGAGATAGATAGCGTGCTTCTTAATCAGATTTCTCCGTTTCGACCTCGCCTTTCCAATAACGCCTGGGCAATAGCCCTTGAGGGCGGAAAAGCGAAAAGAGGATCAAGAGTAATCCATAAATGAGCGCTCTGGCACTTTCTAGAGGCGTGCCGCGCAGTGGTTCTGGCAAGATTGTCAACAATAGCGCGCCCAAAACCGCGCCATCGGCATTACCTAGCCCGCCCACAATGGCCATAGCAATGATCAACCACGTCTCCCGGGAGGTAAAACTTTCCGGGCTGACGAAAGTTTGCATACCGGCAAAGATAACACCTGCCATGCCTACCGGAGCCACTCCTATAGCGCAGGCGAGCAACTTCAAGCGCTTCGTATCTAAGCCCGAAGTTCGAGCGGCTTCTTCATCGTTGCGGATAGCCATCCATGCCCTTCCAATACGCGAATCTTCTAGACGTTTGATGATCCAATACATCAGGGCACAGAGAGGCAAAATAAGGTAGTAGTAATCGCTGACGCTTTTAAATGTGAAAAAGGGCAGCCTAATGGCATCAATGTTGATGATGCCATAGGAAGCGTTGGTGAACTTGAGGTTATTTACGAGAATTCTGAAGATCTCGGCAAAAGATAAGGTCACCAACCCTAGATAATCGCCGACGAGTGATATCGAGGGAATACCTAGTAGATAAGATACTAGGGAAGTCAAGCCAACTGCCACAGGGAGAATGACCAGAAAGGGCAGGTGCACGTTGTGCAGTGGAGAGGCCATCATCGCATAGCAGTACGCTCCTATAGCAAAAAACGCTGCAAAACCCAGATTGAAGAGGCCTGTATAGCCAAACATAAGGTTGTATCCCAATGCCATCATCACATAAAGGCCTGCGATGTCAATAATGCGCAACCAATAGTTGCTGGTAATGATCTTGGGTAGCGCCAAGAGCAGGACAGCCATAGCAACTAGGAGCAGTCTTTTCCCCCATGCTTTCTTGGAGAGCACGCGCCAGTATTGCCGCACTTGATTCGGGGAAGTACCCAATGATTGGGTAGTCGCTCGATCGTCATTCTTTTGGTTGGACACTTTTTGTCTCTCCTTATACTGATCTTGTAGCCATTTCAGGCTTTCACGATTACTTCTGGCTTACCGAGAATTCCAGAAGGCTTGATCACCAGGGTGATGATAAGCACGAGGAAAACAAAGATGCGTCGGTAGTCCGCTCCCAACAATCCGCCCGTCAGTAATGGGAGATAGCCACCTCCGACGGCTTCCAACAAGCCTATAAGTAGCCCTGCGATGACGCAACCGCGCATATCGCCAATGCCCCCGATGACTGCTGATGCCCATCCCAGGATCATGAGCTGGTAGCCGGTGAGATAGTACGTCTGCCCATAATACATCGCATGCGATATGCCGGCAACTGCACCTAGAGAAGCGCCAAGTGCGAATACCGCCACAATAACGCGGTTCACGTCAATGCCAAGCAACCCGGCCATGTCCCTATCCGCGGCGACAGCCCTGATACATCTCCCCAGGGTGGTCCTGTTGACTAAATAGAACAGGCCAATCAACAAGAGGATGGTCAGGATGGCAATGAACACCTGGAGGTTAGAATACGTGGCTCCTAGAATTGTGAAGTATTTTTTCTGCAACAGCGAGGGAAAGCTTTTCATTTCGCGTCCAAAGACAAGCATCATGGTATTGGACAAAGCGATGGAGACGCCCAAGGCGCTGACTAGAACGGTCAAGATGGAAGCGCGTCTCAATGGACGGTAGATTAGCCTTTCTATGATGAGGGATGTGATCATGGAACACAGCATTCCGCCCAAGAAAACCATCCCTAGCACCAACAACAGCCTTGTCCCCATCAATGGGGGGTCAATAATGTTGAGGCGGCCCTTGGTAATGCCCGTTGCGCGCAGCAAGAACAGGGAGAACATCGCGCCCAAGACGCATAGGTCGCCATGGGCAAAGTTCACCATTTTCAAGACACCATAGACCATGGAGTAGCCCAAAGCGATCAAGGCATAAATCATGCCAATAGTTAGACCATTCAAGGTTTGCTGTACAAAAGTTGTCATTGTATCGTTTGCCCCTCCTTAGGAATGCTAATGAAAGTCGGCAGTTGGTGGGCTTGGTTGGCAAGCACGCTCGCCAACCAAGCCCAATGCAGACTGTTATTTCCCCAGCAACGACTCTACCAGGGTTTTGTATTCCTGATAGGACATGGTTTGGTAAGGTGGTGTACCCTGCCAGACATATACAACTTTCATTTGCAAGTCAGGCTGGAGTTCCCAGACGAAGGCAACGGGGTACTTGGGTTCGCCAGTTGCATCCCATGCCAAACCACCCGGATGGACAATGCTGGGGACTTCGATTTCATGCAGGGCTTTGATGATGGCCTCCCTGTCGGTTGTGCCAGCATGCTTGATCGCAGCCGCTAGAGCATAGACGATATCATAGTAGACAGGAGACCATTCCTCGGGATCTCTACCCCATCTCTCCTTGAAGGCGGCGGTGAATTTGCGCGTCTCGGGCCTGAAGTCGAGAGGCGGAGCAGCCGTAGGAGCCAGTGTGCCAATACCCCTTTCCTTCACTGCGTCGACGTATTCCGAGCTGGTGGCTTCGGCAGCGATGTAATGCTGCTTCATGCCCAAGTCCGCCATCTGGTTGCACACCAGGGCACTCTCGGAGTAACCAGCGAAGTATACCGCCTCAGGTTTCTCGGCATTGACCTTGGTCAGAGTGGGGGTAAAGTCCACAGCATCCTTGTCCACGCCTTGGAAACTGGTTACCTTCACGCCCAGCTCCTCGCACCGCTTGGCAAACACCGTGGCCACGGCTTCGCCCCACATCGTCTTGTTGTGGATGACGGCGACGGACTTGATACCGAGCTTCTCGACCACGTAATCCGCTCCGGCATACCCAGTGATGAGATCATTGGCGCAGGTGATGCGGAAGACATGATCGTAGCCCATGACGGTGATACGGGGGTTACTCCCGAGCTCGAGCTGCGCCAGGCGGCACTCATTGTAGATGGGCAAGGTGGGGATTGTGGTACCACTGAAGGTGTGGCCAATAACAGCGACGATTTCAGGGTCTTCACACAACTTGTGCGCCACTGCCACGGCTTGCGCAGGATCGCCGGCGTCATCCATGACCACCAGTTCCAGTGGGCGGCCCAGAACCCCACCGGCGGCGTTGATCTCCTCTACTGCCAGGATAGCAGCATCCCGCACCATCTCCCCGAACACATAGGTGTCCGCCCCGGTCAGGATTACCGGCAAGCCAATTTTGATGGGTTTGGCAGCCGGAGGCGGTGTGGCTGTAACCACAACGATCTTTTCTTTCTCGACGATCTTCTCCTTTTCCACGATCTGTGGCGTGGGCGTAGGAGACGGGGCGCAGGCGGACACGAACACGCTGAGCACAAGCACGACAAGCACAACCTTGAGCAATTTGCCTTTCATTTTTTCACCCTCCTTTGGTTTTTGAGTTTTTGTTGCAACCACCCATTCTGAAGCAGCGTAGGCATTTCCTTCGCTACCACCTCCTTTCCTTTTCAGGGGTCGGAATTGAACCGCTACCCAGCCCTAAGGGCAAGGGATGCGGACAAGCTATCCAGGTAATGCAGCCAATATTTCCTTGAGATGCTCGATTTCCTCCTCAGGTGGGCGCAGCAATGGCCGCCTGGGTGTGCCAATGGGATGGCCCAGGATTTCCAACGATGCTTTCACATATTGCACAAATTGACCCGATTCCAACGCAGTGAAATAAGGCAGCAGTTTGAAGTACAGTTGCTTCGCTTTATCAAGGTCTTTTTTCACGGCTGCAAGTTCATACAGTTGCACGCATTGCCTCGGGATGGCGTTGGCAGGAGCTGCTACCCATCCTGGAACACCGATAGCGAACATTTCCAAGGCAAGGTTGTCGGCTCCGCAGAAAACGGTCATTTTATCCCCGCAAAGTCGCATAATCTCGCTCACACGCCGCATGTCGCCGGAGCTTTCTTTGAGATAGGCGACATTGTCCAATTCTGCCAGGTGTGCGATCAGGGCAGGTTGCATGTCTATCCCGGAGGTAAAGGGATTATTGTACAGCATGATCGGCAGGTGAATGCTCTCTGCGACCGCCTCATAATGATAGTATACCTCACGTTCGGTAGGATGGCAATAGTACGGAGGTACGATCATTACACCATCCGCACCAGCTTTTTCTGCGTATTGGGAGTACATGATGGTGTCCCGCGTCGACACTGCTGCTGTGCCAACCACTACTGGCACTCTGCCTTTTACCTCGTCTATGGTGATATCTACAATCCTTTTGCGTTCGCTTTCAGATAGGGCGGCGAATTCGCTCGTGCTGCCTGTAGGGATGACCCCGTGAACTCCGGCATCAAGCAGAAACTGGATATGCCTTCTCAATGCCTCTTCATCGAGTTCGTCATCCTCGGTAAACGGCGTGCAAACCACTACATAGACCCCGAACCATTTGTTGTGCTTAGCCAAGTCTGTCCTCCTCTTGCCGGTGAGAAAAACGGCGCAATGATAATGGTTCCAACGGCACAGTGGGTGCCTTGCTGGTAATCATCTCGCTGATCAGCTTCCCTGTGATAGGGGCCATGGTAATCCCCGCGCCTTCATGCCCCGTGGCGATGTAGAAACCCTTCACGCCATCGCCTTCGCTGATGATCGGTACTAGGTCTGGGCTGTATGGCCGCAAGCCAGCATAGGTGCGGATGACATGGATGTTGGCGAGAGCTGGCAAGAAGCGCAGATTGCGCGCCAGTTGGGCGCGGATGACCTCGGGTCTCACTGTGCGGTCAAAACCACCAAAATCTCGGCTGCTTCCCAGCAAGAGATTGCCGCTGTGCGTCTGCTGGATATTGGCCGACATGGCGACCCCACTGGTCGCGCCCAGCGTTTGCATGTAGCCCGCTGCTAAAATGATTTTGCAGTTGATGAGGTTATCCGGCACGGGTTCAGTTACGATAATATGCCCTCGACGAGGGATTACGGGTATCTCCAGCCCTACCATTGTCCCAATGGCAGCACTCCAGACTCCCGCAGCATTCACCACTATTGCGGTGGGAATGCGCCCTGTCGTAGTATCAACAGCTGTTACTTTTCGCTCTGCTGAAAGCTCAATACCGGTGACCTCAGTGAAGGGACGGATCTCGGCACCCATGTTCTTAGCTGCTTGCGCCAAAGCCAGTGTGGTCAGGATGGGGTTCACCTGCGCATCCTCTGGAAAATAGGCTCCACCTGCTAAATCGGGTGCCAAATTCGGCTCCAGGCGACACAGGTCTGTGCTCGTCAGCAATTGGCAGTCCAAGCCTCGTGCCTGCAGAGAGTGCACGGTGCGCTCGAACGGCTCCCAATCCCCCGCGTTTTCCACGAGTGCCAGGCTGCCGGTTCTGCGGTACTCGATGTCGAAGGGCAGCTCTTCGGCCAGCGCTTCATACAGGAGGCGGCTTGCTTTCTCCAATTGCAGATTGATGTCAGGCTCTTCCCAGAGGACAATGTGGCTTTGACCAGCCCGGGAGGTCCCCGAGGCTAGGTTGCCTTTCTCCACCAAGCACACCCTAACTCCCTCACGGGCTAGGTAGTAGGCGCAAGAACATCCTACAATTCCGCCGCCTATGACCACCACATCAGGAAGCATTATCTTACCCTTCATCATCGCCCGTGGCGAGCACGCCGATAGGCACCGGCCTCACCGGTGGGCGGAACGTGGCTGGCATGATTTCTCCCATGGGCTGTCCTGTTTGTTGAGCAAGAATCTGGCTCACCAGCCTACGGCAGGTCTTGCCTTGGCAAAGGCCCATTCCTGCCCGAGTGCGCATTTTTACTTCGTTCACTGTACGTGCTCCCTCTGCAATGGCTTCGAGAATCTCTTTCAGAGAGACCTCTTCGCATCGGCAGATAATCACCTCATCCTCTGGTTCTAGCGACATTCCGTCTCTTCTACCTCCTGATGGCAATGTTGCGCACTGCCATAGCGCATTCTTTAGGTACAGCGATCGTGATCACTGGAGTACGATCAAATTTCTTCGGGTTCAGCACTTTCAGCACGCGAGCGGTGCATACTCTTTGCCCCTCTCGATTTAAGCCATCAACGATTTCACCCTTTTCGGGAAGGGGTAGAAATTCATAGGGCAGTTGCACCGTGGCCTCTGCCTCTGAATACGTCATGTCTATCACAAAGATGGCCTGTCCGGGACAGGCGGCGATGCAGAGGCCACATCCGGTGCATTTATCCTCCACTAACACGGGCAAATTAGTGATGGGTTCGCCTACCTGGATTGCTTCATTAGGGCAGGCTGCTTCGCACGGATTGCACGGAATCTCCTGTGCACACTCAATGACTACCACGGGGCCTTGTTCCAGCCTCTCTTTAGAAGGCATACCAGGCAATGTGGCTAGTTCCTCCAAAGAGAGCGCACCGTCTTTCGCTAGTGTCATTGGCTACACCTCTGATTCAAGTGTTCTTTGCCTTGTTTTCTGGCTCCGCCAAAGGGCCCACTGCGCAGCTCATCCAGCCGTCTCAAAATTTGTTCCTTCTTGCATGCTGCTTCTTCAGGGGATAGATAACCCAAAGCTTCTGCTACAGCGATCCCAGCCAGCTTTCCTTCTTCCATAGCTGTGCTTGCCTCTTCTATCCCAGACATATCCCCTGCGACATAGATGCCAGGCACAGTGGTCTCCATGTTCTCATTGTGCACTGGTATGTGTCCCCCAAGCTGAGGAATATAGTCGAATTGACACCCTGCCATCCATGCTAATTCGGAAAGCGGCGTAAGCCCTAAAGCGAGGCAGATAACGTCTACTTGATATACCTTTTCTGTCCCAGGAATTTCATGCCAGCTTTCATCCAGCCCGATAGAGACCGCTTCCTCTACCTTCTCCTTGCCCCGCGCCTCTTTGATCGTCGTGGAGGTGAGGATGGGCACGCCGTGGCGTCTGAGTTTGCTGGCATGCACGCCGTAGCCGCCCACTTTGGGCATTGCCTCCAGCACAGCAACTACTTCCGCCCCTGCTTGCAGCAATTGATAGCTAACAATCAAGCCCACGTTTCCAGAGCCTACCATCAGTACCCTCCGTCCGGGGAGCACGCGATGGATGTTCACCAGAGTCTGTATGGCTCCTGCACCCATGACTCCGGGGAGGGTCCAACCCGGGAAAGCCAGCGCGTTCTCTGCTGCTCCTGTAGCTAGGAGGATTTTTTGCGCCTTGAGCGTGAGATTTTTCTGCTCATGGATAATGCCCAGGGTGTGGTCAGAAAAGATACCCCAGACGACCGAATTGAGCAGAACTTGAACGCCGCATGCTTCCACTTCGCGGAGCAACTTCGCGCCGATATCTATGCCACGGATACCGGCATAATGCTCCTTCGAGCCGAAGAATTTATGGATTTGTTTGAAGAGCTGTCCTCCGGGTTTCTCGTTTTCGTCGATCAGTACTACCTGTACCCCGGCACGGGCTGCTTCGATAGCCGCCGAAAGCCCCGCTGGTCCGGCACCCACGATGGCAAGTTCAGTCTCCTTCATGGAAGGGCCTCCTAAATTCGCCCAGTCCATGCTGAGTTTGGATCTTCATCCCTGCCTTGACCGGCGTGACGCAGGTTCGGACATTTGGGATGCCATCTACCGTCATCATGCAATCTGTGCAGCGACCGATGGCGCAGAAGACGCCCCGCGACTCATGCCGCTTCCGCGTATAGCGAAAGATGTGTTTCCCTGCGGCCAGCAAGGCCGCTGCAATTGGCTCTCCCTCGATTGCTTGGATGACTTGGCCATCCACTTCGATCTCGACCAAGCGTGGCTTCTTCATTTCCCCTAATATAGGGTGTATCTCAACGCGCATATTTGCTCCTTCAACTACGAGTCAACGATGCCCCATGATTAGGGACCGATTTTATTGTAAAAACACACGCAATGCGTGCTACAATACGACATAAGGTTGGCTTGAGCGCGCGAGGTCGGCTTCGATCATGAACTTTTCGACCATGTCCAGATGTTCCTTCATCCGCGTTGCAGCCAACTCTGCGTTTTGTGCCTCGATGGATTTGTAAATATGGTGGTGCTCCTGAACTGCTTGCCGCCATCTTCCCGGTGTGGCTAAGGTGGAACCCATCATGAGGGTAAGCCATAGTTTTTGGCCCATCAATTCGTGCACAATGGTCATCATGCGTAGCAGGACAGGGTTCTCCGTGGCTTCGGCAATGGCTAGATGAAATTTACGATCTCCTTCGTAAAAAGCGTGTGCGTCCGTAGGAGAGCTGCCTACCCAATTCAGTGTTTCTTGAAGGTGGCCCAGGGATGCTTCGGAACGCTGTTGGGCGGCGAGGGCAGCGATAGCGGGTTCTACCGCTTTTCTGGCTTGTAGGATGATGAACGGGCTTTCCAGATCCTGTTCCGGCCAAGCGTTACCAAGGGCAAGGGCGGTGGAGGCGCCAGGAGAAATGAAAGTGCCCTGCCCAGGCCGGGTTTCAACCAAACCTAGTATCTGCAGGGCACTAAGGGCTTCTCGGAGGGAGGCGCGGCTAACCTGTAGTTGTTCGGCCAATTCGCGCTCAGGCGGCAATTGGCTCCCTTCGGGGAATACGCCTTTGAGGATCAGAGCCTTGATCTGATCCGCTATGTGCATATATACCCTTTGCGTCTTGACCGGACTAAAAACCATTTGGCTCCCCAACAGTCATTGTTCCCAGACGCACTTTGTCAGGTCTGAAATCAAGGGCCAATGCCAATTGTGCTTACG
The DNA here is from genome assembly GCA_014360905.1 of Chloroflexota bacterium. Taxonomy (NCBI): domain Bacteria; kingdom Bacillati; phylum Chloroflexota; species Chloroflexota bacterium. The sequence goes on along the minus strand of JACIWW010000001.1, from coordinate 133,182 downwards.
GCAAGCCAGGAGTCAATCGCCTAGTGAATTTTTCCAACATGATGATGCTTCCCGCTGCTTTGGTTGGCCAGGTGTAATTATCATGGTCTGATGGTCAGACCACAATTTATTCTATTATAACATGCTTTCTAAAATTTGTCAAATTTGGCGTGCGCTTGCGCCCAATAGATTGTTTCGCTCTAGACAAACTACCAGTCTGCCCTCGCCCTTAAGTCCTAATAGGTCTAGGCTATTTCTCCTCCTGAGAAGGAAGAGCTCACAAGTTACGGAACATGCATCATGTTTTGATTGCTGCGTGCACCTCGGCTCATGGTTTCTCCAGTGCTCCCATGCTCCCGCGCTCCCGTGCCCATATCTAGTGTCCTATCCTCGGATCGAATGTCTGCAACATCGGTTTGGGGGAACGTTTAGCCAAACGAGGACTTGCTTTTAGTTGCTGCCTCTAACGTAGATGTAGGAACCAGGCAGTTTCCGCATCCGATTTATCAATCCAAGTCTTGAGCGATAAGCGATTCATATAACTTCAATTTGTCTGCTAATCCTGCTTTAATCACCTACGAATTAGGCTTCATGAGAGTGTTGAAAAAGTCGGAAAGACTTTACAATAGCCACAATATGTTGTATGGCCAAGCATTGTAAACACAACATGTGGCTATGATTTCAAATAACTCCTATATTTTTCAACACCCTCCTTCATCACGATGGAATTTGGTGCGGTAGGCGGGTATAGTGATCATCGGAGGACGCTCGTGTTCGGTGATCTCTTCCTCATCTAGGCAAAACCGCCCCGGTTCACTGCGGATGATCTTCATCGTGCGGGTCAGGTCATCCAGCAAGCGCACTTGGGCGCGCGACTCCAGGCGCGAGGCAAAAACCTGTAGGATAGCGAAAGCCATCTTACTTAAGTCGCTTAGCTCCTGGTGCTGGTGCGTGCGCATCTCCAAATTGGATTGAGCAATCGCCTGCAGGCCATGTTGCCGCAACAGATCCACCAGTAGGCCAGCTTCGACACCGTAGCCAACGAAGAAGGGTACGCATTCGAGTGCGCTCCGCCGCCCGGCATACTCGCCTGCTAGAGGCTGCACAATCCCCGAGAGTTCAGGGAAAAAGAGGTTGATCATAGGTCGTGCCAGCAACTCGGTCACTCGCCCCCCGCCGCTAACTTCTACCTTGCTTCCTACTCGAATGGGACGTTGATAGAAACCTTTCACATACTGGATGCGTCTCCAGTTCAGCAGTGGTCCCAGGATGCCGATGACAAAACGCGGATGGATGTTGACAATGTCGGTGTCAATCCAGGCAATGATGTCTCCTTGGGCCACGTAGAGGCTCTTCCACAGTGCTTCTCCTTTGCCACTGTAACTGCCCACTTCATCCGCCAGTACCTCTTGGTGAATATAGACTGGTACGCCCAAAGAGGAGGCAATTTCGCGGGTGCGGTCAGCGGAGCCGCTGTCCATGAGGATGATCTCATCCAGGAGAGGGTGTTCCTCCATCAATGCCGCCTTGATTGTGGTGATGACCTTGCCCACCGTCGCTTCCTCGTTGAGTGCTGGAAGCACCAAACTGATGGTCAGTCCCTGTGCCCTTTTATTGCGCACCAGTTGTTCCACATCTCTGAATTCGCTCCAGTGGAAAGTATTCGTCGCAAACCAACGACTCACCTGCTCGGAAAGCGAAGGCCGGCTGATTGTCTCGAGAGGAAGCAGCACTTCTGGGATTTCTTTGCCCCCTGGGTAGAAGGAACGCACCAGAAAAATGGGTAGCTCCGTTTGAGCCAAAAGCTCAGCAGGCACTCTGCCCAAGGTGCTTGTGGTAGCCGATTCAGGCAGCGTGGTTCCGATGACGAGTGCGTGGTAGTCGGTGGCGAGTCGCCGGATAACCCTCAACGGGTTGCCGCTGAGCGAAACAACCCGCGAGATGAAAGGCATTCTGTCTTTTAGTCGCTTCAGGGCTGGCATGGGCTCAGTCCCGCTTTTGACGGCTACTACATCAATTTGCTCGCCGCTGATGCGGTGCAGAGCCAGGGCAAGGCGCAGCATCAGTTTCAGGTGTGGTCCACCGCGGATCGCCAAAAGGACGCGGTCGTAGCGATGCACTGCACCGCGGGAAAGGATCAGATCGCATGGCGCATGGCTGAGTACCTCTTCTAAAGAAGCGCCCAACACAGTTGTGCGTGTTTTGTCCCAAGTAAGCAGCAGCAGATTTGCAGGGTTGTCTTGGAGTTCGCTGAGGACGTCCAACCAGGGTATGTGGCTCACTCTCACACGCGGCATGAGGTACAGGGGGAGATAGGATAGGTCCTTCACCAATGTGGTCAGTGTTTCCCGGATTTCCTGCGCCGGCAGGGCTGCTTCACTGAGGGAGTGTCCTTCCGGCACGATGACCACACCCATCAGGTCAATCTGGCCACCCTCTGGCGGGAGGAGATGGCTGGCAAGCGTCACCAGGTCAGCGTGTGCATCCTCCTTGCGCAAAGGGAGCAAAATGCGGTATTTGGACATCATGACTCCTTTACAGGTGCTCGAAGCGTTCCACATTCAGCACGAAGGCTGTTGCACCACCCACTGCTACCTGCACTGGCTGCGTCCAGCCCCGTGCTGTCGCCACATCGCTCAAGGGCACCACTGGCGAGACAAACTCGCGTCGCGGCCGGCAGCATTTGCGCAAGATGGCCAGCACGGCGTTTACCTTGTCATCTTCAACGCCAATCAGGATGGTCGTATTGCCGCGCACCAGAAATCCACCTGTGCTGCTGATTTTGGTAGCGCGGTATCCCTCGGCCATCAGGGTATCCAAGAGTTCTTTGGCATCTGCACTTTGGACAATGGCCAAAATGAGTTTCATCTTTTACTCCTCGACTTGTTCTTCTATTAATGGGATAACCCGGTTGTTGACGATCGTTTCCCAACGGTATTCCTGCAATACCCGACGACGCAGGCGGAAAGCAGGATCGGCCAGAAGTTTGCTCGCAATCAAAGCTGCTACGTGTGCTGGATCGGCTTGGGGCGAGAAATAGTGAACCTCTATTCCCCCTGTAGCCTCTAGCGGGGGAATGCGGCTACAGAAAATGGGCAGGCGCAGCAATCCTGCTTCGAGCATCGGGATGCCAAACCCTTCCCCTAGGCTAGGGAAGAGCAGGGCATCTGCTATGAGATAGAGGTTAGCCATTGTTGCGTTATCAGGCACCAGTGGTTGCTTTTCCTCGCCCAGTTCGTAGACAAAGTGCGCTGCATTGAGCAGGTTCAAATCACGGCGCAGAGATTGCAGCTCTGCTAGGTAGGCTACATTGGCTGGGTTATGCGGGCCTGGAGGGCCGGTCACTACCAGCCGTGCATCCAAGCCTGTCTGCTCCCGCAATGCAGCCAGCACTTGGACAGCCAGTTGGATGTTCTTGCGTCGGGTGATACGTGCTGGTAACAACAGCACCAAGTCTGCGTCAAGCAGGTGGTAAAACGACTCAATATGTTGTGTCGTCTCCGTCCAACGGAAAAAGGTGGGAAGGTCTACTCCGGGTGGCACTACTTTCACTGCTTCAGGGGCAATACTATAGAGAGCCGCCACTTCTCTTCGACGTGGCTCTGAGACCGTGACCTGGGTCACTCCTGGCCAGGGTTGTCGCAGCAAATCCCAGGGGTAACCTGTATACATTTCATCCTTATACTGGCGGCTTTGCCAGGCCAAGTCGTGATGCCAGGCCAAGGTGCGTGGGTGAGGAGGCGGCTCTTCGGTGAGCAACCGGTGCAGTGCCGCGGTCAATGGCAGGTTCTTGTGCAAAGTAAAGAGGTTGTGGGCAATGAGTACATCCGTGTTCGCGATGTAGGGGCGCAAGAGATCTGTGACGCGATCGCGTAGCATTCCAAACTGTGGAGTGACCTGCCCACGATCCAGCTCCTCTTTGACCGCCAGCACCTGCGGATGGCGCGAGTCCATCTCTGGTAGGACGTGAAGGGCAACCCGCGGATGAAAAGCTTCGCCACGTCCAGCGATCACTCGCACTTGGTAGCCAGCCTGAGCAAGCAAGCGCGCATGATGGTAAATCGTGTGCTCTACCCCGCCCACGATGGGTGGTGCCGAATAGTGCAAAATGGTGATACGCGCCTTCGCTGCGGTGCCAGGCAGCTGGTTCACCACCTGCGCGTCAATGAGCTCTTCTGATCTCGTTCTGCTCGCTGACCGATTTACGGCTGATTTGGCCATGGCTCAAGCCCCCAAACACTGATCTACCAGAGCAGCCAAGCGCCTTTCCAAAGCACGGTAGGAATAGTAGCGTGTCCCTAGTGCATAGTTGTGGTCAACCATTTCCTTGGCCAGATTGGGGTTGTACAGCACCGCTCGCGCTTCACGGACCGTATTCTCATCAATGAACTCATCGAAACCAATGACACGGAAGCCCTTGGGCTGGATATCGGTCTTGAATATCTCGTAAGTGCTCATCACGATGGGGCGGCGGTAGTAGATCGTCTCCAGAAAGGCGTTGCCGAATCCTTCGACAAGCGATGGGTACGTCACCAAATTGGCCTGCTGGTAGGCATCTGCCAGGGAATAGATAGGACGTCCATCGGCAGTCCATCCGCGGTCGTAATGGATGCGGTCTGAGGCGAAGAGCACCCGCACGCCAACCAAGCGGGCATAATCGCGAAGATAGGCTTCGTAGGCGTGGCCTTCATCGCCGGCCTCGTGTGAGATGACCAGCACACATGGGGCATCCAGACGTCGTGCCAGTTCAATGGAGTGTTCGATGCGCTTGCGCGGGACGATGCGCGTCGGCTGCAAGAGGAAGAATTCATCAGCAGCGATACCCAGCTCAGAACGCATTTCCACAGCGTAGGCATCTGGCTCTGGTGGCGGTGTGTCAAAGTCCATCACGTTGGGGATGAGCACCGATCCATTGCCTGTGCGCAAGGCCAGTTGTTGAGCGGCAAAAGAGTTGATGACGACATGGCAGATGGAAGGCAATGCGGGTGGAAAAGCAGCTCGTAGGTAGTCCGCAGCGCCAGAGAGGGCATAGCGATGGCGTTCCCAGTAAAAGTCATGGTGATGGGCGATAGTGTGCAAGTTGGTTTCAGCGATGAGCTCGGTCAATGCCAGTCCAAGGGGGACGTTCATGGGCAGAGACAAGGCGTTTTCCACAATCAGCAGCCGGATGCCAAAGGTGCGCACAAACTTGCGCAAATGCCTCTTCAGGAATTGGGTCAATCTCTGCACGGCTCGTGAGGTCTTAGGTGACCTGATGTAGTCATCAAAAAGATCTGCATGAACGGCACGGATATCTGGGTGGTTAAAGTGTGCTTCCTCCACTACGTAAGAACGCTCCTGAGGCCGATCAGACTCTCCTACGAAGTAGAAGCATTCGAAGCCAAAGCGCGTCAGGATGTCAGCCCATTTGCCTACCTCGAGCGAAACACCATCCGTTCCGGAGAGGCGCGTGGACACAAACCCTATTGCCACTTCCCGGCTCCGTGATTTTCTTCTCATGTTTTCTCCCGCGTCAATTTTGACATAACGATACACTTGGCCAGGCATTACTTGCCTGCCGTAAATACTATAACATATCCAACCAAGTTGCGCAAGTAGGCGTGCAGTGGAACTGCGGCTGCGAGCTGTAATACCATTTTTCGCTCCAGAGCGCGCTCTTATTGCGATGCGCGTGTTCTTGTGCAGATTAATAGAGGGATAATTTCGTTATGTCCATGGGAGTTTGACCAGAGTCGTGTTTCATATTAAAATTTGACTAGCTCACCAAAGTGGAAAGATGACAATGTTAGGGGATATCTCACAGATACAGGCTCTGTTGTTTGACCTCGATGGTACACTGCTGGATGCTTTCGACCAGTACGCGCTCTCTTTGATCGCTGCAATAAAATATTTCCATCTCCCGACGCCAACACGTGAACGCGTGCGCCAATTGATGGGAAGTTCTGGAGACTATGCTCTCCTCAGCCTGGGAGTACAACCTGAGCAGGTTCAAGAGGCGCATTGGCGCTGGGTGGAGTGGGCGCAGGCTATTGCTCACTTGGCGCGTCCTTTCCCCAGCGTGGTGCCTTTGCTGAAGCGCCTGCGTCATGCTGGCTACCGCTTGGGCATTGTCACTTCGCGCCCACACCGCAGTGTCAAGGTCACCCCATCGGCAGTGGAACTGGTTTCGCTGGTGGACCTGCTGGTGGCGCGCGATGATACGGTGGAGGGGAAGCCCCATCCAGAGCCTGTGTTGTATGCCTTGAACAGGCTTTCCCTGTCGCCAGAACAAGCCGCCTATGTGGGCGATGCGCATTACGACATCGAGGCGGGACGGCGCGCTGGTTGCCTCACTATCCTGGCGACATGGGACGGCATGCACCTCGATCCAAATGGTAAGTACCAACCTCATTTTACGGTTGCCTCGCCTGATGAATTGGCTGACCTGGTGCTAAACAGAAAATAGGGTGAATAGCAATACTGCAGTGGTCAGCGTGAATGGAGGATCTCGTGATTACGGGGAGGATTTATTATGGAATGGAAACCTATAGGCCCAGAGAACATGCTCGCTGATGGCATGATGACCGAGATAAAAGTAGGCGATATCACTGTACTTCTAGCTCGGGTGGAAGGCACCTATTACGCTGTCCAGGGTCTTTGTCCACATCAGAAGGCACATCTGGCACGCGGAAAACTGGGCGGATTTGTTGTTACTTGCCCAGGACACAAGTCGCAGTTCGACCTGCGTGACGGACGCAATCTGGTGTGGCTTCCTAAGCTCCCCCCACTGGCGCGTCGGATGGCTGAAGCGCTCAAGAAACCAGAAGGACTGCAGGCCTTCCGCACGCGAGTGGAGGATGGGCAAGTGTGGGTTGAGATTGGCTAAACGACATCCTGTTCGCCCAAGATGAAAAATTTGACAATTTGGCCAATCTGGAGTATTTTATAGATAACTGCGTGAATATTCCGCACGATGGAGGCGGGTCATTGCTGGGCCGCTATCGCGTGAGTGTAGGCCCTCGTCCAAGCTAGGCCTCCATGGGCGGTGGAGAGGAGGTGATGCCTATAAGCACAAAGCAGTAGGTGCGTCATCGGTTTAGGACTCTCTTACCCATATCTTTTAGAAGGAGGTAATACATGCTAACGGCTTTAGTTTTGGCGATTTGGGCCTATTTGTGTATTTACGATATCCTTGGTCCGTGCTTCTTCCTCGGATTTCGCCCTCTGATCGCTGGCTTTGTTGCAGGGATCCTCGTGGGCGATGTCCAGACAGGCATGATGGTCGGCGGCACGTTGGAGTTGATGGCTCTCGGCGTTTATACCTATGGTGGTGCCACGATCCCTGATTATACGGTTGGGGCGATCCTGGGCACGTATTTTGGCAAAGCCGTGGGCTTTGAGACAGGGGTTGCTTTGGCTATCCCAGCGGCTCTGTTGCTGACGCAAGTGGATATCGTGAACCGCTTCCTCAACTTTGTCTTCGTGCACCGCGCAGACCGCTATGCAGAGGAGGGCAATGCCACTGCCTTTGACCGCATGATGATTTTCACAAGCCATATTATTTGGGGCTTGTCACGAGCTATTCCCGTGTTCCTGGCAGTGGCCTTTGGCGAAGGGCTGGTGAAAGGCGTGTCCAGCTTCTTCGAGGCAAATCCCTGGTTTGCCAAGGGCATTACCGTCACCGGCGGAATTCTGCCTGCTCTGGGATTCGCAATGCTGCTCAAGATCTTGCCTGTCGAGCAATATCCCGCTTTCTTGTTGATTGGGTTCGTGATGTATGCTTACCTCAAGATGCCCCTTGTTGGCATCGCGCTGGCAGCCTTTGCTATTGCATTGGTCTTCCAGCAACTGAAGTATCGGCCTAAGGAGGCATAACCATGGCACAGAAGAAACTCACCCGTGCTGACCTGATGTCGGCGTTTTGGCGTTATGTTTTCCTGTTCCAGTGCGGCTGGAACTATGAACGCATGCAGTCTGTAGGTTACTGCTTCTCGATACTTCCTGTCTTGAAGAAGACCCGCCCCGATCCAGAGGAGTTCAAGGAAGCCTTCATTACCAACCTGAACTTCTTTAACACCAACCCGGTAGTAGGTGCTCCGCTGATTATTGGCGCACACATCGCGTTGGAGGAGGCAGGGGCATCTCTGGAGACAACGGAGGGCCTTAAGGTTGGCCTGATGGGTCCGCTGGCTGGCGTGGGTGATACCCTGGTCTGGGCGCTCTACAATAGCATCATCTTCAGCATTGGCTCTGTCATGGCCCTCCAGGGCAACGCGCTGGGGCCAATTCTGGTCATCCTGCTGGTCTTCTTCCCCTATCTGGCTGTTCGTTACTGGCAGTTCTTCTGGGCATACAACCAGGGTACGAACATTGTGGCACAGTTGGGTAGCGGAGCCATCCAGCGGATTACGGAACTGGCTACTATTGCTGGGTTGATCGTGGTGGGTGGCTTTGCGCCCTCCATCGTGCGCCTAACCACTCCGCTCAAATGGGCGCGCGAAGTGGTTGTGCGCGGCGAAAAAGTGACACAAACAGTTGAAGTGCAGCCCCAGTTGGATGCGATCATGCCGTATTTGCTGCCTGTGTTGGTCACCTTCCTGGCGTATTGGTTGCTTAAGAAGAAGGGCTGGAGTCCTACGCGCGTGATCGTCGTCCTGGTGATCATTGGCTTTGTGGGCGGTGCACTAGGGATCTTTGGCTAAAAGCGAACAGCGCTGACAACCCCTGAAAACAGCGAGGTAATTGGGATGCTTGCCTTCCCAGTTACCTCGCAACTTTGCATAAAAAGGACAAGACATGAAGTACATAGAATATCTCGATGAAGTATGCAAGTCCATACAAAGAATGAAAGAGACACAAAAGGAAGCCATACGCAAGGCCGCGGCACTCGTGGGCGATACGATTATCGGCGGTGGTCTGGTATACACCTTTGGCAGTGGCCATTCGCAACTGCTATCGCAAGAAGTCCATGCGCGTGCTGGTGGATTATACCCCGTGGTGCAGATCGTGGATCCCATGTGGGGTCGTGCTGAGCGTCTAGAAGGTTTTGCCGATGTCTTGCTGAAGGGCTTGCCGCTCAAAGCTGGCGAGACGATCTTTGTCATCTCCAATTCCGGACGAAATCCGGAACCTATCGAAGTAGCCATGCGGGCTAAAGAAATGGGCTTGCATGTGATTGCGGTTACTTCGTTAGCCCACTCCAAAAGCGTATCATCGCGCCATTCCAGTGGCAAGAAATTGTACGAACTTGGGGATGTGGTGCTGGACACGGGGACACCGCCTGGCGATGCCTGCTTGGATTTCGAAGGCTTGCCTGTGAAGGCAGGAGCCGTGTCCACTGTGCTTGGCGCCGCCCTGATGAATGCTGTGATGGTTGAGGCTATCCAGTATATATTGGATAAAGGGGAAACTCCTCCCGTGTTGATGAGTGCGAACCTGGATGGCTCTGACGAATACAATGCCCGCGTAATGGCGCGTTATCAAACGCGTGTAGGCAGCGTATTTGGTTTGCACTCATAAATAGGTTATCATTTATAAAGATTGGGGGAAAGTTGGTTGGAATTGTCGTTGTCTGTCACGGCGCGATGGGAGATGGGCTGCTGGATGCATCGCGCATGATCGTTGGTGAGCAGAAGGGTGTTGTGGCGGTCAACCTGCGCGAGGAAGACAGCGTGGAAAGCTTGATGGATCGCGTTGCGGCAGCCGTAGAAAAAGTGAATAGTGGGGATGGCGTCCTAATCCTGGTGGATGTTTTCGGAGCTAGCCCCTTCAATGCCAGTGCCCGATTGGCCATGCAGCGTGATCAGATCGAGGTAGTATCTGGTGTGAGCCTGCCCATGCTGCTGGAAGTTGCTGTCCAACGAGAGGGTCAGAGCCTGGCAGAGTTGGTGGAGGTCGCGCGCGAGGCAGGGATCAGCAGCATCCGTACTTTGTCAGAGACTTTGGGCAGAAAGCCCGTTGAGCAATAAACTATAATGAGCTTGAGGGAGTAACATGCCAGTCATTCATGTACGTATGGATAATCGCTTGATTCACGGCCAGATCCTGGTGTCCTGGAACGCCGAGTTCAAAATCGACCACATCATCGTGACCAACGACCAGGTAGCCGCCGATCCACTGCAAGTAACACTTTTAAAGGCGGTGGCGCCTATTGGCGCCAAAGTATCGGTGCTTTCCATCAAGGACTGTGTAGCTTATTGCAATGGCAATCCTGAGGCGGAGAAGGAGAACATCTTCATTATCGCCAAATTCCCGGAGGACGGGTTAGCTCTAGTGGAAAATGGTTTGAAAATGCCGGTCCTGAACCTGGGCAATCAGGCTTTTGTGCGCGGTTCCAAAAAGATTTCCAATACGGTGTATCTGACGGAATCCGGCGTGAAGGCTTTGAAGAAGCTGCATGAGATGGGTATCCGCATCACCTGCCGCATGATGCCCTCGGATCCAGATACGGAGTATTGGCCTGTTATTGAAAAGACCTTACCGGAATGGGCCAAGTAGTGATGCTGCCTGCATGGTGTGATGTTTTTGCCAGGGGCCTGCGCTATAGGCAGTGAAGGCTCCTTTCTTTGTGACTACTTTGTGGACAATACTCATTGCCAATGGAGGTCTAGGTGGCAAACAAAGCATTGGAGTATACAAAAGTGGTACAAGAGGTATTGCAGCGGATTGTCGAGACCCAGATGGAGCAGATCGAACGTGCTGCAAAGATCGCTGCCGATGCTATTGCTCAGGATGGCATTCTCTACACCTTCGGCACTGGCCATTCGCATGTCATTGCCGAGGATGTAGCCTACCGTGCTGGAGGGCTGGCCCCTGTAGATGCTATCCTGGAGCCCAGCCTGACTGGGCATTCCAAGGTGTGGCAAAGCGAGTACATGGAACGCGTGGAAGGAATGGCCGAAGTGATCCTGAACTACTATGGCATTTCTTCTAAGGATGCTCTTGTCGTGATTTCCAACTCGGGACGGAATGCTGCTCCCATCGAGATGGCGGCAGGAGCCAAAGCCCGGGGCGTGCCAGTAATCGCTATCACGTCCTTGGCTCATTCCAAAGGGACGACCTCACGCCATTCTAGTGGCAAGAAACTGTACGAATTGGTAGATGTGGTGATAGACAATTGCTGCCCGAAAGGGGATTGCCTGCTCCATCTGCCTGGTTTGCCGGTGCCAGTAGGAGCCGGGTCCGGAGTGGCCGGCATGTTTATCATGCATACCATTATTGTGCAAACTATCCAGAATCTGCTGGAACGCGGCATTCAACCGCCTGTATTCATGAGTGGCAACCTGGATGGCAGCGATGAGTACAACCAGGCGCTCCTAGACCGCTACAAAGGGCGCATCAAGATCTGGTGAGGCGAGGTATGAGAAAACAACTTTTAGCAGGAGCGGTGGAGGTGGATATCACTCCCCCGGTGGGCGCGGGCTTTGATGGCTACAGTGCCCGTCAGGGAACCAGCCTAGGTGTCTTGGATCCACTGCTGGCACAACTCTTGCTGCTGAAATGCGGCGAGGATCAGATCGTGCTCATCAGCATGGACCTGTTGGGAGTGAGCCTGGATTTCACTCAGCGGGTGCGCGCAGGCATCGAACAAGCGATCGGAGTGCCGACTCACTGCACGATGGTCACCTGTTCGCATACACACTCGGGGGCTGGAGGATTTTTGCCGCATATACCTGGTATCCATACCGCTCCCGACCCCGACCTTCAGCGGATGGTAGAGCGCAAACTGGTAGGAGCAGCAATCTGGGCTCAAGAGTGCTTACAACCGGCGCGACTGGGCGTTGGGAAGGGTGAGGTAGAGGGCATTGGCCTCAACCGCAATGACCCTGAAAGCGGGGTTGTGGATCATGACGTGGTTGTGCTGCGTGTGGATGATGCCTCCGGTCAGCCTATCGCGGTTGTCATGAATTATGGTTGCCACCCAACAGTGTTGGGTTACCAGAACCTGTTCTTCTCTGCAGACTACCCAGGAGCAGCGCGGGCTGCATTGCGCAGCATTTACCCGCATACTGTTTTCCTGTATACTAACGGAGCTTCGGGAGACATCAGCACGCGCTTTACCAGGCGGGGTCAGTCCTATGACGAAGTAGAGCGTATGGGACGCATCTTGGCTGGCGAGGTGCTCAAAGAGATGCAGCTTATCGTGATGCAGGACACAGTGCGTCTAGGAGCTCATGTCACTGAGGTGGAGCCCAAGTTTCGATGTTTTCCATCCTCCGATGAAGCGCAGCGCGAGTTGGAGCGATTGCAAGCCGAACTGGAAGCGTTAAAAGCAGCCGGGGCAACCCATGGCGAAATTCGTCGTGCCACTACGCGAGTTGAGGGTGCCATGGGCCAAGCAATGATGGCCAAACAACTAGACAATGTCAAGCCACGAAGTAGCCAGGTCCAATTGCTGCAGATAGGCGATCTGGCGCTCGTTGGGTGGCCCGGCGAGGCCTTCACGCGTACCGTGATGGAGATCAAGCAGCAAAGCAAGTATCCATACACGGCGGTGGTCAGTTATGCCAATGACTACTTGGGCTATTTCCCGGATGCTGTCTCGATAGCCGAGGGGACCTACGAAGCGCTCATCAGTCCCTATGGTGCGGATGCTGCCGAGGAGTTGCGTGATGTGGCATTGCGCTTGCTAAAAGAGGACTGACATGTTAGGGATCGATCCACAATTCTTGCTGAGATTTTTTGGAGTTGTTTTCACCGCGTTAGGCGTGGCTGCGCGGCTTGGTTTGTGGAAGAATTGGTACTGGCGTTCGCGAGGAACGGCCTATGGCTACATCCCTCTGGGGCTGCTATTCCTAGTATATTCTTTTCATTCCACGGTCGAGGCACGGTTAGGTTCGTACTATATCTTGTACCAAGGTCTCTTTGTGCTCTTGATCCTCTGTGGACTGTGGTGGACGGTACAGCCACCGTCTTTTATCAAGCCTGCCTGGGTGCGCTGGGTCGAAGCATATCCCAAAGAGATCTATGACGCCATGATGAAAGCGGTTGAGCAGGGCGAAAAGTGGGAGCCTCACGTAGCCAGTCCAGAGAAGTTGGAAAATTGGGTCAAATCCCTGCGCGGCAAAAAGCGCAGGGCCAAGGGCTAAAAATATAGCAGTGAGTGCGTGCCACATGGCTCTGCTGCTGAATTCCCAAGTGGCCGTGTTGTGCGATTTCGATGGCACAGCAACGCCTTGCATTGTGATTGATATGCTGTATCGCAGATTTGCCGCTCCCTCTTGCCTGCAAATGGTCAAGCTTTGGGAGCAGGGCAAGATCAGCACCCCAGAGGAGATGAGGGCCTGTTTTGCCACTATAACTGCCGGTCGTGCCGAGATGGAGCATCTACTGGACTCGGTTCCTTTGGATCCTGCTTTCCCCGATTTGGTGAGTTTTTGCCAGCAACAAGGTTACCCATTCGCTATTGTCAGCGATGGGCTGACTTGGTATATCCGCTATATCCTCGAACGTCACGGTATCCACCATGTGCAGGTTTATGCCAATGAAATTCACTTTGGACCCGATGGATTGCATTTGTCTTTCCCTTGGTATAGCGCGGAATCTCCATTGCGCGGCACATCCAAATTGGCTTTTGTGCGACGCTATAAAGCAGAGGGTTTTCAGGTCGTGTTTATCGGCGATGGCTTGTCCGATATCGAGGTTGTGGGAGCAGCCGATGTCTTGTTCGCACGAGCAAGTCTATTAGATTATTGCCGTGAGCAACGCATTCCGGCAATGCCTTTCTCGAACTTGTCCGAAGTGCTGGATAACCTTCGTGGCAGCGAGGCATTGAATAAGCAACGAGGGCTCTAGCGCTTCGGAGGTTTTTCTCCCTTGCGACGCATGCTTTCCTCAGCGGCCTTCACGCGCGCATTGAAGATAAGACGTGGCGGTATACGAGCCAACATGCCTAGCAGAAAAGTTCCACCCCATACAAGCGCCACTATTGCCACGATCCAGATGGGCGTGAATCCACGATAGTAGAGCACATAAGCCTGAATAGCATAAGCGGGATAAGTAAGCCAGACCAGTGTGCTCAGCGGACGATAGAGCTTGCGGTCAAAGTAAAACTGAAAGAGGCTTTCTAACAGCACCAAAGTGGCAATACCGGCTACAATGCCAGCGCGTAAGTTGAACAAACTGGTTACAGCTACAATGACTAGCACAGCTACATCGTGGGGGATAGCCTGCCAGCCGATGCGTTCCTGCTCATAGCGCTTGGCTTCGATGACCTGGCGTAGCACATCTTTGAACTCTGCTTCACCAAGCAGGGGAAAGTCGCGCAGCAAGCGTGCTTGCTCTTCGGCGCTCAATCTCTCTAGTTGACCAATCTTATAATCATAAAGTTGTCGTGCCAGCATGCGTCCTTGTTCTGTGCGTGCGTCTGATTTGCTGCCTTTGCGTGGCATGGATTCGCTCTCCTTCCATCGCATATAGAGGGCATTCCCCCTGGCTTACATCTCAAGAATCAAAACTTAACGCGATGTATCCACCCAATAGGATAAGTGGGGTGGTTGGTCTGGATTCAATCCCTGGGCTAGGGAACGGTAATATGCCATGTATTGAATCGCGGGCATGTAGAGCAATCCTCGCGCCAGTTCATTCAGGCCCGAGTTCAATTCCAGCACATAATCTGCATGCCCTCGCAGTTCTCCGTCGGCTCGGTCGCAAAGAGCCCAGGTCACGCCTCCCAGGGCTTTCATATCGCGCAGGAAATGCTTTTCTTCTTGTTGAGCAGTATCTGACATAAATGCTATCATCAACATCTGCCTATCCACGGTGGATTGTGGGCCATGGCGGAATTCGAGCATAGGATAAGCATCAACGGGCAGCAGCGCCATTTCCTTGATCTTCAGTTGGGCTTCCCGTGCTAGACCAAAGAATGGCCCATTACCAACGCAGGCATATTTGATTAAATCGGTACGCTGCCCCAGTGTCTTGCCCAGATCATGATAAGTTGCCAACTGCGTCTGGCATAGCGTAGGCAAGCGACGCAATGCTTCGAGGGTGGTGGTGTCATCCGCAACGATCGCGGCAAGCAGTTGTGCGGCCAGTGTCATTCCCGTGAATGAGCGAGTGGTAGCCACGGCGCGATCTCTAGCAGGGGTGAGAATTAGAGGCAGGTCGCACTTCGTAGCCAATGGGCTATCTTCGGTACAGGTAATACCGATGACAGGAATGCCATTGCATTGCAAATACTCCAGAGCATAGATGACTTCTGTAGTCCTGCCTGAGCGCGAAATCAGTATCGCTAAAGAGTTGCGCTTGCTGAGCAAGACATTTTGGGGAAATAGGTAAATCTCTGCTGCTGCAGCAGCACGTGCCGAGAGGCCTGTTTGCATTTGCAGTACGGATGCGGCGTAAAGCGCGGCGTTCAGACCGGAGCCACATCCGCTGCAAATCACTTCATCTACGTTGGCGAGCTGCCTCTTGATTTCTTCTGCGCGCTTGGTAACTAGGGGAATGATCTCCGCCCAGATTTTGTCCTGACTTGCGATTTCGTCACGCATGAATGCGCCGCGTGTGTAATTGGACATAAAAGCCTCCATTGTCGAATGGCTTGCGCAATGGATTATACAAGGCGGAGAGGGTGTGGTCAAACTGGCAGTTTCACAGCAGTTGGATAGCGCTGGTTTGACTTAGGATGTAATCATGCCTAAGATGTGAGCACTGCAAATGGTAGCCAACAAGGAAAAGGAGGAATAGCTCGCTATGGCAATGGTGCTTTACTATGCAACGGTGTTTACCCCGACAGAGGTCATCGAGCGTGGGGCCGTAGTTATTTCCGATGACGGCCGCATCGCTTACGTAGGGCCAATGGAAGGGGCACCCCGTGCGGATGGACTGCGTATGGACATGCGTGGTCGCATTGTCGTCCCAGGCTTTATAGACGTGCATGTACACGGTGGTAAGGGCATCGATTTTGAGACGCCTGGGCAATTGGCAGAAGACTTGCGTGCCTATTCTGAGTGGGTAGCCTGCACCGGAGTGACCGGTTTTCTGTGCTCTATTTCCGCTCCTTCTGCGGAGGAATTGGTGCAAATGGTGCGTGCCTATGCTGATGTGTTGGACGCGGGCATGTCTGGCGCAGAAGCCTTGGGGCTGCATCTAGAAGGCCCATATTTAAGCAAGGAGAAAAAGGGAGCGTTTAACCCAGCCTGGCTGCGTCAGCCAGCGATGGAGGAAGCGGAGACGGTGTTGCAGGCTGGGCGTGGCTGGATTCGCCAGATGACTCTGGCGCCAGAACTGCCTGGCGCCCAAGAAATAGCGGCACGCTTCCGTGCCGCAGGAGTGGTCGTCTCGTTAGGACATACGAACGCTGATTACGAATTGGCTAGTGCTGCCTTGCGGGGCAATTTTACTCACGTCACTCATACTTTTAACGCGCAGCGTGGCTTTCAACATCGCGAGCCAGGCGTTTTCGGAGCTATTTTGACCTCTGACGAAGTGACCGCAGAACTCATTGCCGATACAGTGCATGTCCATCCTGGGGCAATGAAAATGCTGATCCGCTGCCTGGGTACCGATCGCGTTGTGCTCATTACGGATGCCATGCCTGGAGCTGGTTTGCCCGATGGGACCTACGAGTTAGTGGGCCACGTTGTCACGGTCAAGGATGGCATCGCGACGCTGGCTGATGGCACCCTTGCTGGCAGCACGGCAACATTGAACCAATGCGTGCGCAATGTCCGTCAGAAGGTTGGAGTGCCATTGCCCGAAGCAGTGAAGATGGCTTCCCTTAATCCAGCCCGTGCAATGGGCTTTTCCGATCGCTTGGGAAGCATCGCTGTGGGCAAAGACGCCAGTTTGTCCGTTATTGATGAACAGGTCAACGTATACATGACCCTGGTCAAGGGGCGGATCGTTTACTCTGGATTTTGAGTTTCCGCGCCAGTTAATTGAAAGAGATTGCCTCAGGGGAGATGGCCAGTTGGCTTTTTGTCCCTTTCAAAGGCTCTTATAATGGCAAGCGGATCAACTCGCCTCCGTGTGCAGCAGAGATATAGGCTGCCTCAATCACTTCTTGTGCGGCGGCACCAGCCCGGAAATCAACTTGAGAGGGTTTCTTCTCCGCCACATTGAGGATAAAATCGTAGGCAGCTGCCAGGTGGGCATTGGTCATATGACCCTGGGAGTATTTGGCACTTGGCCAAATCTGCTCGATGGGACGCTCTCCAGGAATAGGCGGTAGGTTCATGGTTCCTCTTATCCACTGTTGCCGACGCAGGTCATAAAGATAGGCAAAGTTGGGTTCACGTACTTGGAAGAGCAGGGCCCCTTTATTGCCATAGACCTCGAACTCAGTTGCGTCCTCTGCACCGGCAGCCATGCGTGTGACTTCGAGCACGCCCACTGCGCCGCTGGCAAGTTCCAATGTGCAGAGTGCCCAATCATCTACGTCCACTGGCTCTCTTTTTTCACTGCCTGGTGTGGTGCAACGCTCGCAGATGAAGGTACGCATGGCAGCCCGCACCGTCACAATACCACCCAACAGATAGTGGGTCAAATCTACCAGATGAGCGCCCAGATCCATAAAAGCGCCGCCTCCAGCCTGTGCCCGTCGCAAACGCCAAGACATTGGGCGCTCGTAGTCCAAATAGCCGCTGTGAAACATGCGGGCACGAAAGTGGAAAACCTCACCGACCTCGCCTGCGTCAATGAGTGCTTTCATTTGGCGTATGGCAGGCAAGTAACGCAGCACATAGGCCACGTGAGTTAGCGCTCCCGTGCTCTCGGCCAGGTCGGCCATAGCACGGGCATCCTCAAGCGTGCAGGCTAGCGGCTTCTCACAATATACGGCAAGACCTGACTCCAACGCCCTTTGAGCATGTTGACGGTGCAGGTAATTAGGCGAACATATGTCCACAATATCCAAGGGCTGAGCATAGAATTTGGCCTGGTCGGTTGTGGCAAGGGCAAAGCTATTCATCGCTTCTTCTTCGCTGTCTAACCGCGAGCGGAGCACTGCTACGAGATTAGCCACCACTGGTGATTTTGGGAAGCAAAATGGTATGTCGCGATAGGCGATAGTGTGAATCTTGCCAATATATCCCAGTCCAATGAGTCCAATGTTCATCTTCTTCGTCATCTAAAGTCCTCCTAGGAGTTTACATGGCGGTTTCGCAACAGCCTGGCTGCTATGATAGCACATGTTCTATCCGCAAGCAAAGCGATGCCTTTCCACGGCGGAGCGTTATTGTCAAATTGCCGAGTGAGTGATAAATGGTAAGGGCCACATATTCGTAGGGCGGCTTTTCTAGCCGCTTTCTTCTGTCATTGCGAGGGCGCTTTGCGCCCGAAGCAATCTCGTGAGTGAGAGGTGATGAGTGAAGAGGGCAGCATATTCGCAGGGCGGCTTTTCTAGCTGCCTTCCTCCGCTTGGCGTGGGCAACAGCCCACACCGGGTCAGTTGGGGGATGACCATCAACGAGTGGGGAACGAATAAACGAATGAACCTGTGATTCGTTGATTTGTTTTGGCGCAGCCATTCGTTGATGACATGGTGCGGAAATGTGCCTTACCCTGCTCGGCGTGGGCAACAGCTCGCGCCAGGAGAAGGCGGACTGTTGTCCATCTGGAGCAGGCATTGTAAGGAATACGGCGCGTGGGAGCCGCCTCTGCAAAGTTGTAGCATCCTGGGCTCCCACGCCCAGGGAAGAGAAGCCAGGTTTCTCCCAGAAACCTGACTTCTCGATTGTGTCATCCCTGGCGCTTTTGAGTGCTGAAGCGCTCATTTTCATAGGGTTACGTTTGACTTGTGGCAAGAACTATCTAAGATTGTAGACAACTGTTTGTAGCAAGCGAAGACGCGATGGGAGGGTACATGCGGGAAAACATAGAACTTGTAGGGAATGTCGGTCGTCTGGCGGCTCATTTCTACTTGCCAGAGGGCACGCCGCCTTTTCCCACCGTGGTGCTATGCCATGGGATTACTAGTTGCAAAGAAAATTATGCTGACATCGCGCAATTCCTCCAAGGAGAGGGCTTTGCTGTGCTGGCCTATGATTGCCGTGGGCATGGGCAGAGCGAGGGTGCATTGGATGGCCAGGCCTGGCAGGATGTGGGCACGATCTTGTCCTATCTGCAGAGCCGGCTCGAGGTAGACAGCGGGCGCATTGCATTGGTTGGATCGAGCATGGGCGCGCACAACGGACTGCGTGCTGCTGCCGAGTATCCGTCTTTGCGCACAGTAGTTGCTTTCTGCACCGCTGCCGGGGAGCAACTCAAATCTGGGCTGCTCAATGCTGACTACTGGCATTGGATCCATCTCTCCGGCGGGAAGGTGCGCGTGACCTTACCGGATTATTTGCTCTATCTAGAGAGTGCGGATATCTTTGACCTGCCGGCACGCATCAGACCACGTCCCATTTTCTTCATCCACGCCTGCGACGATGAATTCGTCCCATATACGGTCAGCGAACGCTTGTATGCGCTTGCCAGTGAAGATAGCCGTCTATGGTTGCTGGATAGCGGCGGGCACACTGGCCCACGCCATGACCCCCAGGTGCAACGCGAGGTGGCGGAGTGGCTGCATGATAAATTGGAGCATTGAGGCAAATGCGATACTATAGAACTTGATTCCCTCTATCTCAATGGTCTCGTCAAGGAAGGAGAGGCAATGACCCGGTTGAAATGGTGGCAAAAGGCAGTCTTCTATCAGATTTACCCCCGAAGTTTTGCTGATGGCAATGGAGATGGCATTGGAGATTTTCCAGGGATGATTGAGCGCCTGGATTATCTGCAGGATCTGGGCATTGATGCCATCTGGTTATCGCCGCATTATCCATCCCCCCAGTACGACTGCGGGTATGATGTGAGCGACTATACCGGAGTTGCTCCGGAATATGGCACGATGGCGGACTTTCAGCGCTTTCTGGACGGAGCGCATCAACGTGGCATCCGGGTCATCTTGGACCTGGTGTTGAACCACACTTCACACTTGCACCCGTGGTTTGTCGAGTCTCGGTCCAGCCGAGATAATCCCAAGCGAGACTGGTATATATGGCGTGATGGTAAGGATGGGCAGCCTCCCAACAATTGGTACTCTGCGTTCGGAGGTCCAGCATGGGAATATGACCCCACCACTGGCCAGTATTATTACCACTATTTCTTAAAACAGCAGCCTGATCTCAATTGGCATAATCCAGCGGTCAAGGAAGCGATGTGGAAAGTCGTGCGCTTCTGGCTGGAGCGAGGCATAGATGGCTTTCGCCTAGATGCCATTGGCACTATCTTTGAAGATCTGGCGATGCCAGACCACAGTGTCAAGATGTCGCAGGTGGAGTTGTATCATGCTTTACGTAACGCCAAAACTGCAGAAGAACGGGCCAGGCTTTTGGAGCAGCAGGATGAGTTCTATGTACATCAAGTTGATCAGCCCGAAACGCATGAATTGATGCGTGAGTTGAGGGCGCTTGTTGATGAGTACCCAGAGCGCATGCTAGTGGGTGAAGATGATGATATTGCCTACTATGGAGATGGGCAGAACGAACTTCATCTCCTGTTTAATTTTCCGTTGATGCGGACGGATCGCATAACCCCAGCCTGGGTGAGAGCGAATCAGAAGGAGCGACTGAATGCGTTACCTCCAGGTGCATGGCCATGCAATACGCTGGGCAATCACGATACAGACCGGCTGTACAGCCATTTTGGCGATGGGCGGAACGATGCCGAGATAGCGAGGCTGTGTGCAGCACTCATGCTTACCCTCCGTGGTACGCCCTTTCTCTATTACGGTGAGGAGATCGGCATGACCGATTTGTTGCTCACGGACGTGTGCCAGTTCCGGGATTTGCTCGGAGTTATCGTGTACCAAGTGGAGACAGAGATTCTAGGGACTCCGCCGGATGAGGCTGTGATTTATGCCGCACGCATTGGTCGGGACAAGTGTCGCACACCAATGCAGTGGGCGAATGCTCCTAATGCTGGTTTCAGTCCCCTTGGCGTGCAGACCTGGCTGCCAGTGAACCCCAACTATGCTCATGGTGTTAACGTTGCGGATGAACTGGCGGATCCTGATTCGCTGCTGAATTTCTACCGGCGGTTGTTGCGAGTGCGCAAGCAAACTCCAGCGCTTATCGCTGGCGAGTATGTACCCTTGCATGAGGATGCCCAGGACTATTTGGCCTTTCTGCGCAGCAGCGAGAGCGATGGACAGAGTTGCCTGGTAGTGCTGAATATGTCTAACAAGTCACATGTGCTGAGTTTTGATGTGCCTGCAATGACAGCACGCGTGATTTTCTCTAGCCGCTCACGAGGCAACCCTATTGACACGCTAACGCATCTTCCCATCGCGCCTTTTGAAGTGTACATAGGTGAATTGACATAATAACAGACTCGTTGAGTAATGAGGATAACAAGGTTATGGAAAAACTGAATTACAAGGGATGGCCCAATAGTTATCGCTTGTCCAATGGCTTAGTTGACCTTGTAGTGACCACGGATGTTGGTCCACGCATTATCCGCTTTGGTTTTATCGGTGAGGAGAATGAATTTAAGGAATACGAATCCATGCTGGGCAAGGTGGGTGGCGATGAATGGCGCATCTATGGGGGGCATCGTCTATGGCATGCACCCGAAGCCATGCCACGCACTTATTTTCCTGATAATGGCTCTGTTCAGTTGGAAACATATCCAGATTTTGTGCGCCTGATACAGCCTGTAGAGATGGCCACGGGCATACAGAAGGAAATGGATATTCGCTTTTCGCGCGAAGGACCCCATGTGCAGGTTACCCACCGCTTGTGCAATACCAATTGCTGGGCAGTAGAGCTCGCTCCGTGGGCGCTGTCAGTGATGGCTCCAGGAGGTACGGGGATTATCCCCCTGCCGCCACGTGGCGCACATGCAGAATTTTTGACACCACTGAGCACCATTGCTCTTTGGGCATATACGGACATGGCTGATCCACGCTATACATGGAGCAGTAAGTATATCCTATTGCGACAGGATCCAAGGGCCAAGACGCATCAGAAAATCGGGGCGATGGTCCCAGATGGTTGGATAGCCTATGCTCGTAATGGGCATCTTTTCTTGGTCCGCTTTGACTACGTGCCAGGGGTACCGTATCCGGACTTGGGCTGCTCAGCAGAGATATTCACCGATGCGGAGATGTTGGAGATCGAAACGCTTGGGCCACTGGTTCGCTTGCAGCCTGGCGCTGCAGTTGAACATACCGAGTATTGGTTCCTCTTCCGCGATGTGCCTGTGCCCCAGGACGATGCTGACGTGGATGAACATATCTTGCCCAAGGTGCAGATAGCGCAAACGACTGACCGATAGGGCTTTTGGGTGGGGAGATATGCCTTGCTGATCGGTCTTGATTTGGGCACGACCAATTGCAAAGCTGTGGCATTGACTGCCGATGGATGTGTTGTTGCCAGCGCGTCCAGTTCATACAGCCTGCAATCGCCTCATCCCGGTTGGGCAGCGCAAGATGTGCGCGAAGTTTGGCGTGGCGTAGTAGAGACCATACGTACTTTAGCGGTAAAGCTGGATCGAAGGCAGCTCCATGGCCTTTGCCTCAGTGGCGCCATGCATAGCTTATTTCCTGTTGATAAAGAGGCTAGCCCGCTGGCCTTGGCGATGACCTGGGCTGATAACCGTGCTTTGTCCTATGTGCCTGCTCTGCGTGCCCAGACTGACCCCTATGCCTTGTATCAGCGCACTGGGTGTCCACTGCGCTCTACTTATCATCCTGTACGTTTGCAGTGGTGGCTGCGGGAATCGGTATGCCAAGGAGCTTCGCGCTTTGTTGCCATCAAGGACTGGGTACTGCATCGTTTGACTGGTATCTGGGCTACCGACTTGAGCTTAGCTTCTACTACGGGGCTGCTCAATCTCGAACATCTGGATTGGGATGCGGAAGCGCTGGGTCTGGCTGGAGTGACACCTGATCAGTTGCCACCCCTCATCTCACCTGCAGCAGTGGTCGGAGAATTGAATCAGCAGGTGGCGAGTGAGATGGGCTTGCCACGAGGCTTGCCCGTGGTAGCGGGGGCTAGCGATGGAGGCTTGGCAAATCTAGGTGCTGGGGCTGTATCCCCTGGGCAGGTTGTGGTTTCCATCGGCACCAGTGGTGCCATCCGCAAAATCGTTCCGCAGCCGCAGTTTGACGTCGCTGAGCGCACCTGGTGTTATTTTCTCGTGGACGGACGTTGGTTTGCCGGTGGGTCCATCAACAATGGTGGACTGGCATTGCAGTGGATACGCGAGAGGTTCTACCCTGAGCTGCCCGCGGAGCTAGGGTATCAGCAGCTGCTGGAGGATGCGTCTACGGCCCCTGCTGGTGCTGGCGGTGTGCTGGTATTGCCTTATTTCAGTGGTGAGCGCAATCCACACTGGAACCCTACGGTGCGGGCAGTCATCTATGGCTTGAGTCTAGAGCATACTCGTGCGCATGTGGCACGCGCCACTTTAGAGGGAGTAGCCTTTTGTCTGGCGGATGTCTGGGAAGCCCTCGCGGGGGGAGACCAAGGAGAGGAACCAGTGCGGCTCACTGGAGCTGTTGTCCGTTCTCCCGTATGGATACAGATTCTGGCAGATGTGCTGCGCATCCCTCTCATGCCAGTGGAGGTGCCTGATGCATCCGCCCTTGGCGCAGCAATGCTCGGCCATTGGGCCTTGGGAAACATGAAGACCCTTGGGGCTTCGCAAGCCCCAAGGGTCTCTACTGCTTTCATGCCCAATCCAGAACAGTGCGCCTTTTATGCCTCAAGGCATCGGGTATTTCAGAAACTGTACCGCCTTCTAGAATAGGCCGCCATTGGCGGAAGAAAGATGCTATCTCCCTTCCAGGGAGATGAAATCAGGGGTTCATCAGCCATCGCCTTCGACAAAAGTCATGCCCTCAATCTGCTCAACAGCGGCTATGACCGCTTTGCGCAGACGCATCTCTAACTGCGATTGATCCGCAGCCTCCGTAATAGGCAGGTCGAGGGTTAGCGCTTCTAGTATTTGCCACAAGCCTACCGTGCCGCGATCCGCCTTAGGTTGCTGTGGCTCAAGCTCCAAAACTAGTTGGCGAATGCGCTCCGGTGTAATGGTGGCCAGGAATTCCTCCAATTCCTGCTCATTCATAATGCTCTCCTTCTGCTATATGGTTTCGGAGGCCTCAACTTACTGCGGCGCACGGCCGCCAGCTTATACTGCTCAGGAGCCATGGAACCCAATGATGACTTGCTCGCCCATTACGATAGTGGGCACCTTCCGTTGCCCGCCGTTCAAGGCTAACATTCGCTGGAGCATATCCGGCTCTTGGAGCACATCATACTCTACATAAGGCAGGCCATCATGTTCCAGCTTGCGCCTTAGGGCACGGGTATAAGGACATCCAGCTTTGCTAAAGATCTGGACCGCATTTGGCGCTGGCGTCGCGGCTGCACTTTTGCTCTGTGAACCGTCTGGTTGCATACGGGATTTGCATTTGCATGGTCGCGTAGGTTGTTGCGTCATGGTGAATTCATTCCTCTGCAAATGTTGGTCATGATGTATTCATGGACAACGTGCTTTTGGTGTTGGCACATTCGACACACGTCCGGAATCGAAAAGCTGCTGGCAAGAGGCGACAATGCCCTGCAGGCGTTGCCAATTGAGGGAATAGTAGGCCCAACGTGCATCGCGGCGTGTGCGTACTAATCCCGCCGCGCGTAGCACCGCCAGATGATAGGAAGCCAGTGGTTGCGATAGTTCAAGCGCCTTTGTGATATCGCACACGCATTGCTCGCCACTGACCAAAAGATCGAGAATGCGCAACCGTGTCTCGTCAGCAATGATGCCCAGGTCAGCAGCGAGGTCCTTCAGGATGCTAGGTTCTGTCTGCGCAATTTGTTGCAGTTCTGTCGTTATGATTTTCATGAGCGTAGCCCATTTGTATAAACCGACATTTATATATTATATACAACAATTTTGCCCAAAAGTCAAATTGCTGTGCACTTCGCAGCTACCGTAACATGCCTCGGATAATCACATCCACAGCGGTCTCCTCATCCAGACCGCGAGCCATCAATGTCTCCAGTTCCTTCTTGTCCACGGTGCCAATGGCTGCTTCATGGGTTACGTACGCACGGGGATCCGTTACCTTGACCACGGGGATGGCATTGGCTATCGCTTTATCGCGTACAATTTCGATGCAGTCCACATGGCCACGAGCAAAGGGGGCGTTTCCTTCGGTTGTGCCGATTACCTCACTGGTGGCTTGATCGCGCACAGCAATGCGTGCCTTAGCTAGGCCACGCGCCGCCTCGCCATTTAAATGGATAGTTTCTTTCACAGAGATGGTATCTGTACCGTAGCCATAGGCTTTGGTGGTCAGCTCAGCCACTCCGTGGGCGCCTACGTCCACTACGTAATCCAGATCTAGCTTGCCCACACGACCGGTGGTCAATGTGAATTCTGCTGTATACTGCCCACCTTCATCTACGACAATCTGGGCTTTGGGCAGCACTTCGGCGCCCCCTTCTTCACCGTGATAATGAGTCTCGGAGTATTTCATTTGAGCGTCGCGGCCTACATGGATCTGCGCTTCCATGAGGTGCACAATGCGCTTGGCATTGGGGAAGGTGCAGTGAGCGATGAAATCCGCTTTGGCCCCTGCGCCAATTTCGAATTCGGATAGGATGCGCTGCGTGCCTTCCGTCGGGATCACTCCAAAGCAGAGATGGGCCGGGGTGTCCAGTTTGATCCCTGGTTCAATTACTACTTTGACCCGCACTCCATCTGGCAATGGTTCAGAGATGAGGTGAATCCCAGCGACTTCGTTTGCACCCAGGATGCGATTGCCGCTGACGACCAGGCTGGCCACACGCGATGACTTGAGGAAATGAGGATTGCCCCCTGAGCGCTCATAGGCTTTCAAGATAGCTTCAAAATCGCTCATACTCATCTCCGACGGGCTCCACGGCTTCGGCCGTCACACACGGCTGGCAACGGCTGGTGTAATAGTCGCACATCGCCTGCGGTTTTCCAACGCGCAGGATTTCGCCTGCGCACATCAACGCTGCTTTATCAGCCACCGATACCATCTCGTTGCGGTGTGTAATGAGCAGCACAGAAGTTCCCTCTGCAGCCAGGCGGCGAATCAGACGGGCAATGTCATCCAGCGAAAGCACATCAATGCCCGAATCGGGCTCGTCGAGGATGGCTAGACGCGGGTGCATTGCATAGACGGCAGCCAGTTCGATGCGCTTCCGTTCGCCACCGGAAAGGGCATCGTTGACGGTGCGTTCCAGATAGGAGAGCGGAGAGAGAGCTACGGCGTTCAGTGCCGCTTCCATCCGCTCCCGCAATGGTTCCTTCATTCCCAGCGCGAGATAGTCCTTTACCTTCAGTCCCTCAAAGCGGGCAGGTTCTTGCCACGCTAGGGTCATGCCTAGCCGTGCGCGTTCGGTAATGGAGAGGTTGGTAATGTCCTGGCCATTGAAGAGGATGCGTCCCTCGGAAGGGCTATATCCCGCACAACCCATCAAGGTGTAAGCCAGGCTGGACTTACCTGAGCCATTGCGGCCCAGGAGTGCAAATACCTGCCAGGGCGCAATTTCAAAAGTTACGCCGCGCAGGATCTTTTTCTCTTGTCGTTGCAGATGGAGATTCTCCACGCGCAAAAGATAGCCATTGTGCATTTTGCACCTCTTTCGCATTGAGTGTGTTTCCACAGCGTAGAAAGAGCCTCTACCTGCCAGACGTAGATATGCATCTTCCAGGCAGAGGCTCCCCGTCGGCAATTAGACAGTCAAGGGACACATGCTTTAAGAGACGGTCCCGTGACCACAAGTTATATTATAGCCATGTGTAGCAGAATAGACAAAGCTTCATTACGCTTGCGCCAACAGATCGTTACCAGGTGATGCAGGCGATCTTGATAAAAGGGGGTGCTCCTGTGGTAAGAGTTGTGGCAAAAACTTCACCAGGAGGAGCACCCCCTATGGCCGATCTGGCCTACCGGGAAGTATACACGATGAATCGCGTAAGCAAGACACATCTCGTGCAAACCTATCAGGAAACGGGCAGCATCAGCGCCACAGCTCGCCACATCCTGCGCCGCCATCGCCCTCCACAACATCCATGCCGTGGGTCCCATCTACCGCGGTGGAACGCAAGGGGAGGCAGAGAACCTGGCCAGTGCTTACCGTTACAGCCTGGAACTGGCTTCCAAGCACGGCATCAAGAGCGCTGAAGGAATTGGTTTAGCACGGCAACAGGGCAACCTAGAGAACATGAGTTCTTGACACAGAGCCATCGCGATTCGCAGTGAATGCTCTCGCTGGATAACGGGTTGTTTCAAGGGCTGACCAAAGCGCCACGCGCCCAACGTCACCGCTCACGGGCGGCGGGTACGCCGTCGCGTGGACCCGTTTGTTAGGCTGTCCGTCTTGGTTTTGGTTTCCGCGCCTGGCAGGGGGACGATCTCTTTCTCCGCCTCCGGATAGGGGCCGTCAATCTCCTGCTGCAATTCAATGGTCCGCGCCAGCGCCGTGACGATGCGGCAGTAGGTACGGATGTCGTCCAGGGTGAGGGTGCGGTCTCTGCGGTCTTTCAGCCACTTGTGGCACACCTGGTAGCCGCCGATCTGGTACGCCCACACCTCGGGCGGAACGCCCTCGAAATACTGGTTCGGGTTGATGTACACGCGCTTCCGCTCGGCGTCGTAGCGAAGGCCCTTCTTGCCCGAGACGATCACCTTCCCATCCCCCTCGCCCTGGAAGCGGGCAATGGGCGGATCGAGTTCGGGCGATTTGAGCAGGTGCAACGCGACAAGCCGCTCGCCCAGCGCGGCAAGTTGCCTGAACAGTTCCGCGTCCGCCGTAAAGGGGATGCGCGGGAAGTCCATCCGCAGAAACTCGGCGTACTTTGTCCGGTATGTGGGCGCGTAGAGCACGGCATAGACGTAGTGGAAGATATCCTCTGGGGTGGGTTCCCAGCCGTAGGCCGACGCCAGCGCCGCCACGACCGTGGGATCGAGATTTGGCTCCCTCTCGTCTGGCTCAGGCTTGCTGAAGAGGTCCTTTTTAGAGGTGTCAGGGTAGAGGTAGAGAGGGAAAAGGTAAGAAATTGAAACAGCGGAGGTTATCGAATGAGCATCTATTACTGAATTGGCTACAAAAACCTGCTGTATTCCTGATGTATCCATTTGCCTTGCGGTGACCAAGCCCACATTCTCCCCCGCCAGCATGTGGCGCATGAAATGGGGATAACACCATCTAAGGAAACCCTTGTTCCTACCCGTATAATACGTGTATCGAACATCAAATGGCCGATAGAGGATTGGCACTATCCGTTCCTTATTGAAACCAAAGGTATTTAGATCTTTTTGGGCTGCGGTAATAGACCAATCTCTCGCGTCTTTGCCCAACTGAAATGCTTGCCGAGCCAATTCTGGCGGCATCTGTGAGAACGTAAGCACCGTGTGCCAAACTTCATCTCTGGAAAATTGGATTGCCAAACGGTCGCGGCCGGCAATGAGGCCCGTGTTGGACTCGACGAAAACGTTATTGACGGAAGGGAATCTGCTATAGTGCTCGAAATATGCTTCGCTCTGTGGCACAAAGAGATAGAAGGGCAGTTTAGGCTTTAGCTCCCGCCAGCCTGTATCTGCGATGTCATGTGCCTTCAGCCACTCGTACTTCGCCTCGCGGGAGCCGTATAGGTCCGCATGCCGGACCACGGCGTCGGATTTTGTCTTGCCGCCGCGCTTGACGAAGAAGGCGATGGCGAC
The DNA here is from genome assembly GCA_014360905.1 of Chloroflexota bacterium. Taxonomy (NCBI): domain Bacteria; kingdom Bacillati; phylum Chloroflexota; species Chloroflexota bacterium. Next base: position 104,531 of record JACIWW010000001.1, on the reverse strand, counting down.
ACCCTGGCGGATGTCGAAGACGTTCTCGTCCTTGCTCCCGTCGGGAGCGGTCTCTTTCTTGAGAGAATTGCCGTGCAGGTCGAGGACGTAGATTTCATCGAAGGTCCGCATGAGGCTCTGGCGCATCCCTCGGAACGTCGGGTTGTCCAGATAGCCGTGATTGGTGATCATACCGACCACGCCGCGCCCGGCCTGCTCGATCTTCCATTGCGCGAAGCGCAGGAACTTGACGTAATCGTCCTGAAGCCATTTGGGGTTCTTTTCGCCCAACGGTTTGCCGTCCACCTGCTTGTAGGTCTCGATCAGCCCGCGAATCCACGCGCCGGTATTGGCCGAGTGGCCGGAGTAAGGCGGGTTGCCCAGAATGACCAAAATAGGCGTATCACGCTTCACCTGCAAGGCAAGATGGGATTCTTCGGCTAGCGAGGAGAGCCCCGGCAGCTTGCTGCCCTCTAGTTCGCTCATGTCCAAGGTATTGGTCAAATAAAAAGGCATTCGTTCGTTATCTGCCAGGTGATAGTCGAATTCGTCCAGGAAGAAACTCATCTTGAGGTGCCCGATGGCGTAGGGGGCCATCATCAGTTCGAAGGCGTAAAAGTTCTTGAGGATGTGGCGGCGGATGAAATCGGCGCGGCCGCCTTGGCCGTACTTGGCCACGAACTCGGCCACGGCCCGTTCGGCGGCGCGGGCGATGAAGGTCATGGTCCCGGCGGCGGGGTCGAGCAGGGTCACGTCGTCGGAAGCGAGGCCATCGCGCTTGCCGAAGTGGGTCTTGAGGATGCCGCGGAGGGAGCGGACGATATAGCCGACGACGGGCTCCGGGGTGTAGTAGACGCCGCGCCGTTCGCGTTCGGCGGGATCGTACTGGGCAAGGAAGGTCTCGTAGAAGTGGACGATGGGGTCGCTGCCCTTGCCCTCGTGGTAGTAGCGGTCAAGAATGCCGGGGACGTCGGCCACGGCGAGCACCTCGGCGATGTCGTCCACGCACCAGGCCAGTTGCTCCGGCAGTTCGCCCAGCGAGATAAACCGGAACAGGTCGCGCAAAACGCCAATGGTGTGCGGGATGGCGTCGAAGGCGGCGCGGCGGTTGAAGCCGTCTCCGGCGCGGGTGCGGGCGGCAAAGAGGCCGTAGGTGATGGTCTGGGCGAAGAGGTCGGCAAAGTCCTCGGGCGTCAGGGCGCCGATCAGATAGGTCTGAAAGGCCTCGAAGAAGCCGGTGAGAACGCCGGGCGCATCCTTCTCCTGCGCGAGCTGCTGAGCGACCACATCGCGCAAGAAACGCGTGCGCTTGGCCAGTTCGACGGCCAGCGATTCCGCCGTGAACGACTGCGGGAGGGAGAAATCGAGGAACCGGTCGAGAAGGGTGCGAAGGTCGTCTCCCTTTTCGAGAACCGGAGTTGTGTGCAGGCGGGTCAGCACGAAAGGGCGCGCCGCGAGCACTGTCTGAATCCGTTCCCCGTTCCGATAGAGGCGAAACTCAAAAAAGTTGGTGAGGATGAGGTTCGGGAATGTTGCGCGGTAGCGGGTGAGTTGCTCCGACTGCTCGATCTCGTCAAGCCGTTCTTCCGTCGGTTTCTTGGCCTCGACATAGCCGACGATCCGGTCCGTGCCGTTCCACAGGCGGAAATCGGGGTTGCCCGCGTCCGTCGGCTTTGGGAGGGTCGTCACCCGGATGTGCTTCCGCCCGGTTGCATCGGCAAACGTCTTCAGCATGTTGGCGAGCGCGGGGTAGAAGCTCTCCTCCCGCGCGTCGCCTTGCTGGGCAACGGCGTGTAGCTCCTTGAAGTAGGCTTTGAATGGCGTCGGATCGCTCATGTCATCCTCGTTTCTGGCGGGCTAACGGCGCGGACGCGCAGCGTCCGCGCTAACTATTGAGTAGACCGAACTATTTCGGCCTAGCTACCCCGATTCCTAGACAGAATCAATTCGGTATAGCGTGCTTGAAAGTTGACTTATGCCAGTTTCGGCTATAATACCTGAAGTCTTGACTGGGCAATCGGGTTAACGATGCAGGTCCGACGACGCCTGTATTATGCAACACAAATCTTTTCTTGTCAAGTTCGAGGAGACAACCTATGGAGGAGCAACGCCCCAAGAAACTGTTGGACCAGGTCCGCGACGCCATCCACCTCAAGCACTATTCTATCCGCACCGAACAGGCCTACGTCGGCTGGATCAAGCGCTACATCTACTTCCACGGCGTGCGTCACCCGTCCGAAATGGGCGCTCCCGAGGTCGAAGCCTTTCTCACCTACCTGGCCGTCAAGGAAAACGTCGCTGCTTCGACACAGAACCAGGCCCTCAGTGCCCTGCTCTTCCTCATATCGCGAGGTACTCCACCAGGACCTGGGTCCCGTTGACGCCCTGCGCGCCAAGCGACCCAAGCGGCTGAAACGTCTATAGTCGTTGTCACTTGCTCATCGGGCACGGTGTGTAAATGGGCCATTCCCAGCGCCTGTGCTACGGAATAAGGCCGACAATGTGGTACAGGGCAGTTAGTGTATGAAGCGATAGCCCCATGTCCGACTGCGCAAGACAGGCTGCAGGGTCGGCTGCCCGCGGGAAAGCTTCGGCTGTCCAATGACTGATGGCCTTGTGATCGGGGTGTTCCGAGATCCCGTCAAGCGGCCAGGTAAGCAGTATCTATGCCGAAGCTCCCGCACCACAGCGACGATCTGCGCCACGGCTTTCTCGATGAAGAGTTTCCATCTTATTCCGTTTCTCTGGCCTTGAGTTCAGCAATGCGCTCTTCCACCGCCTTCGCCTCAGCCTGTAGTTCTTGCAAGTACTCCTCGAGCCAGGCAATACGCTCCTCACGAGTAGGGAAGCGTCGGCCAAAGCGCATCATGCGCGGGCCAAAGCGCATCCAAGGGCCAAAAAATCCCTCGTCCCAGCAACAGCCATAACCATGATGGCTACGATATTCGCCGTATTCACGCATCTCTTTCACCTCTTTTCTTTCTTACCAAACTGTGCTTCATATTCACTGAGGAAGCGGTCCAATCGCCGGCGCGTGCGGCGGACGTTCGCTGCCCAGGCGTGCAGGTAATCCAATCCCTCCTCGGTGATTTCATATACGCGTCGGGCTGGGCCGCCGCCCTCTGTGTCCCAGGATGAACGGACCAGCCCTTCTTCTTCGAACTGGCGCAGGGTGCGGTAGAGCAGACCGGGGTCAGCGCCAGGGCTGTCTTCATCCTGAGCCAACCGCTCCATCAGGTCATAGCCGTGGGCAGGTGCTTGAGCCAAGAGCAACAGCAACCAGGGCTGCACGAAGCCTCGCACTCTGCCTCTGGGAGGGCAACAGCGGCCTGCACTCTCGTCAAACTCTTCGTGATGTTTGCCGCACATATAATCTCCTTTTATCTGATATGATCTTCTATATGAATTACACATATATTATACCACAAATGCTCTCATTTGTCAAATCAACGCATGATCCCGGAGCAGAAGCTTCACCGCACGGTAAGTATCCGTGGGTTTTTGATGACCCTTATTGCAGGCTGCATCGCAAGGCGAAACATGACAGCTTTCTGGATAAAGTACCGCTTACTTTGTTCCACCGCCAAAGCGAGCTTTCCAAGCGGGGTCGTTGATGCCATTGGGTGGTGCTTCACCCTTCACCAGCGCCACCGCAGCAGGCAGGAGTGGTCCCAGGAGCTCCATGTGTTGGCGCACTGCCTGAGGGCTGCCTGGCAGGTTCACAATGAGGGTTTTGCCACGGATGCCCGCTACAGCGCGGGAGAGCACCGCAAATACGGTGTGTTTGCCGATACCCTTCCATGCGCATGAGCTCTGCTAGCCCAGGCATCTCCCGTTCAATGACCGCCAATGTCGCCTCAGGGGTTACATCGCGGAGCGTTAGGCCAGTGCCACCGGTGGTGAGAACGAGGTCCACGCTCTGACGGTCCACCAGATCGAGCAAGGCGGCCTGAATCTGTGCTTTTTCATCGGGGACGATTGCATACGAAACCACCTTACCTCCAAAAAAGCACATTTCCCCAGAAGCTAACCGTTCGTGTACCTTGATGGGATCGGCCTCAGGTCGGAAACGAATGTACTCCGCAATGTCATTTTCGTGAAGCAGGGCAGTGGTTATTGGCACACGTGGCATCACTTCGGAGATAGGCTCGTCTAGCAGTCGCTCCATTAGTACCATGCGGCGATAGATGGTCTCGCCTAGTATCTTGAACCAGAGGCTCTTGACGCCCTCCTGACGCCATACCTCAATGGCTCGCCTCAGTATTTCTGGCAGAGTCTTGTGTGTGCTCATTCAGTGGCGACAATCCTATTCGAAACGCTACGGATGCCGGTTAGTGCGCCATTGCGTGCAACGAACAGCATGCCAGATTTGAGCAAGTTCGTGCCTGACTAGGAAGCGGTCCGTAAATACTGACTTGCTACCCGCTCTTTCGTAGATTCAGGTTCCCAGAGGAATCTTTCGAAGATGGTAGAGCACTCTTTCTGCCGTAGCTGGCAGCCGATCCAGCCATATCCCGGTTGCATCGTGAATCGCATTGAGAATGGCTGGCGCAGTAGACAAGGTGGTCATTTCGCCCACTCCTTTGGCACCATAGGGGCCTGTGGGATCGGGCACTTCTACAATGATTGGCACAACCTCGCCTGGCATATCGAGAACGGTGGGAATCTGATATTCCGCAAAGTTGCGTGTGCGCACCATACCTTCTAGCTGGATGAACTCTTCTATCAAGGCATAGCCCAACCCCATGTGTATCCCACCGCCTATCTGACCCACGATCATATCAGGGTTCACGGCTTGGCCCACATCATGGGCGGCCCATATTTTGAGCACGTCCACTACGCCTGTTTCCGTATCCACTTCAACCAAAGCAATCTGCGTGGCGTAGCCGTAACTGATATGAGGATCGCATTGGCCGGTCTCAGGGTCATAAGCGCTGGTGGGGCGGACGCTGCGTCCGTGGTAGGTGTACTCTGCTGTGATGTGGCGCTCTCCGCTCTCTGCATGCAATACGTCCTCTAGCTTTGCCTTAGCTGCCCGGCAAGCACGCAACACGGCATTGCCAGACATATAGACATGCCGTGAAGCCGAGGAGGAGCCAGCATCCGGCACCTCTGCGGTATCCAGCGGGGCAATCTCTACTCGATCCAAGGGTACATCCAGGGCCTCAGCAGCGATCTGTGCCAGAGCGGTGTGCACTCCTTCGCCAACGTCTGAGGCGCCAACCAGCACGCGCACGTGCTGGATGGTCCCTGACTCTTCCAGGGAGAGCTCCACGCGCGCCGTAGTCTTGTCATCGAAGCCAAAAGAGTAGCCGACGTTTTTGTAAGCGCAAGCCACGCCGATGCCACGGCGCTTATGAGGCGCGGAAGGTCGACCTAGGTCGGGCTTGAACCAGTGGCCGTTTTCCTCGCGCCAGCCCGCAGCCAGCGCCGCTCGTCGCAATGTTTCCTTGATGCCTACCCCAGGAGGCATGCGGTTGCCAGTCACAGCGATCGATCCTTCTTCAAAAAGGTTCTTCAGACGCAGTTCCACTGGATCCATGCCCAGCGCTTCAGCGAGTTTATCCATCTGTTGCTCATAGGCCACTGGAGCCTGCGTGGCGCCAAATCCGCGCATGGCCATGGTCACGGCGTTGTTGGTATAGACGGTGTAGCCATCAATCTTGGCATGGGGGATCACGTAAGGTCCGGCAAAGAAACTGGTAGCATTGGCCAGCACAGGGACGCTAGTAGAGGCGTAAGCTCCGGCATCAGAAATGCCCTCGATTTCCACAGCAGTGAGCCTGCCGTCGCGGGTTGCGCCCCAGCGATGGCGCAGGTAGAAGGGATGGCGCTTGCCAGTGCGCATTACAGATTCCTCGCGGCTGAAGACCATCTTCACCGGACGGCGGACGACATAAGCGCACAGGGCTAGCAAATGTTGGATGTACATATCCTCCCTGCCACCAAATGCCCCGCCTACGGCGGGTACAATCTCGCGGAGCTGGTCTTGTGGCACGTTAAGCATATGCGCGATCTGATGGAGGTCGTCATGTGGCCACTGCGCAGCAGAGATTACCGTTACCCGACCTTGTTCATCAATATAGCCCAGGCCGGCTTCTGGTTGCAGGTAGGCATGCTCTACGTGGGGGGTAATGTAATATCCTTCGACAATCACATCGGCTTGGGCAAAGCCCACCTCGATATCCCCCTTGCGGATGCGGAAGTGTTGCAGGATATTGGTGTTCCCGCGTTCATCGTGCACCAAAGGAGCTCCTGGCTTCATAGCCTCGCGCGGGTCAGTAACCACGGGCAAGGGCTCGTAATCCACCTTCACCAACCAGCGAGCTTGCTCCGCGATTTCTTCCGTCTCCGCAATGACGATGGCAATGCGGTCACCTACCCAGCGCACCTTATCCCCTTCCGCAATCAGTACCGGCTGATCCCTGATGTTAATGCCGTACTCATTGACTGGCACGTCGCGGTAGGTGATAACCTTGACCACACCGGGCAGTGCCTCTGCCTTGGATGTGTCAATGCGCCGCACACGGGCATGCGGATACTCGCTCCACGCCACTTTAGCGTGGAGCATCCCAGGCATAGAGAAATCACCGGGGTAGCGTGCTTGTCCGGTAACTTTCTCCCAAGCGTCAACACGCGGCAAGCTTTGGCCTATGACCTTGGTGTCCATCTTTCCTCCTCTCTGCGGGGTGGGCACTGCGCTCTAGTCTAGCCAGCGCTCTAGGATGCGCACGGCCAGGCTAAATAGAATCATAGCAAACAATGCCAGTATGAGCAAATCAAGAGCGCAGGCCCTCCAGGCGGTTCCGGACAATGCGGCGCGCAGTACCTCTACCGCATAAGTGAGCGGCAAGAGCCAAGCAATCACCCGCAAGGGCAAGGGTAGTGTATTGATGGGCACGAAGACGCCGCCAAGGAACATCATCGGGAAACGGATAAAGTTTGCCAAGGTTTGTGCCTCGAACACCTCTTTCACGGCTATTGATACGAATGCGCCCAATGCAGGGAAAGCCGCCGCAGAGAAGAGCATGGCGAGGAACAACAGCAGCCAGTTGATGCCGGCAGTACCAAAGACTAGCAGCGCTATGAGCAGCACTACCAGCGTTACGGTCAGTCCAAAAGCCATTCCACCCAGTAGTTTGCCTGCCAGCAATGCAGGCAAACGTATCGACGCCAGCAACAGCCGCTCTAACGCACCGATGCGCCGCTCGAAAACAATAACGATGGCTTCCATCGAACTAGTCCCGAACAGCAAGGTCAATCCTAGAAGCCCTGGCATTAGCGTATGCACATCGTTCGGGTTGCGGATGGCAAAAGCCAGGACAAAGGCAAAGGGGAAAAGAATGCCCCAACTGATGTTGGGAGGCTTGAAGTAATAAGCCTCCAGATCTTTCAGGGCGATGTAGAACATACAACGCAAATCATCCCGCCACATTGCTTTGCCCTTTCCCTCCTTTTTCGACCACTATCACTTCGGCACTCAAACCAGTCAGTTGGACAAAGACGTCTTCTAGTGTCGGGCGGACAGTACTGATTGCCAAGATATGCCGATCTTTACTCTGCGTCAAAGCCAATTGGACGGTGGCCACCACATCCTTGCCATAGAAGCGCATAGTACGGATGTTCCCATTGGGGTCGGCAACAGTCGCTTCCACCACCACGTTGCTCTGAGCTAGTGCCTTTAAGCCATCCACAGTATCTAGAGCAACAATACGCCCCTGGACAATAATGGCAATACGGTCGCACAATTGCTCGGCTTCTTCCAGATAGTGCGTGGTCAAGAAGACGGTTACTCCCTCATCGCGGAGTGCAGCGATCATGCGCCGCGAATTTCGCGCGCTTATCACGTCCAAGCCAGTTGTGGGTTCATCTAGGAAGAGCAGCGGCGGGCGGTGCGCTAGCGCAGCCGCGATGGTCAATGCGCGTTTCATACCTCGCGAGAGTCTGGCATCGGAAAGGCTTAATGTAGCCACTCGGTATGATCTACCAAGCGACCGTTCAGATAAGCCTGCACGGCCTCATCAATGGAAGCGATATCTGTGATGATGGGGCGGATGCCAGCCTGGGCCATGCTCTCGTAGGCGCCAGCACCCATCCCCCGCGCCAACAGCACTTGGCAGTCGGCAATGGCGGCTGCCATGCGGGCATGGCGACTTTGCGCGCCAGCGTCAAAGCCGTGGCCGCGCGGGTCAGTCCCATGGGACTCTTCGGCATGTGGTTCGCCAACGAATTGCGCATGACCCATTTTATCACGTATTTCACGTGCTACGATTTTGTTGTCTTCGATCGTGACGACGACATAAAACGGGGCACGTCCAAAATGTTGACTGATGATCTTTCCATCTTCAGATACAGCAGCGATCTTCATAGTCTTTCCATTACTCCTTTTCTTTTCCTGATTTTTCTTCAGAGGGCAGTGGCTCTAGCGCTTCGTCAGCGATTTTCTTGGCAATGCGCTCGACATCAGCCATGTCAAAGTCCAACGTAGGCACTTTCTCCATTCCCTCCTTGGCGATCACTGTCTCATAATCATAAGGTATCTCTAACCTTTCTAGTACCTTGCTGGCGCAGCGATTGCCACAGCCATTGATGACAATCAGTCGTCTAGCGCGCTTGGCGATGTCTACGTGCGGCTTTGAGTCGGCAGCGACGGCAGTGATGCAACACATACGCGCCGCTTCCTTAGAGTTTGTCAACTCAACTGCCACCTGATGGCCGACCTGACCCACGCTGGCTGCTCCATCGCAAGCCAGAATGATGTCTAGGTTCTCTGCCTCTTTGGCGCAAACTGGCAGCAACCTGACGGGTGCTTCTTGCTTTACCTCTGTCATTTCGAAAGATCTACTTTGCTTTATTCTCTCAAGATACGAACTTCGCCAGGAGCCTCTCCAGCTCATTCTTCATCCTGATGGTATCGAAGTAGAGCCCGACCACGGCGAAGATCATCTTTTGCTTCACCAAGCTGCCGTAGAAGGTATTCAGCGTAGAGCGGCTCGATGCTGCGTGCGATAGTCTTGTAGCGCTTGAGGATGGTGACCACATTGCCCTGGGTAGCCAGGTATTCTGCGGTCTCCAATCCTAGCATTCCTCCGCCAATCACAATGTTGCACTGGCCTGTGAAATACATTCTCTTTGCGAGCAGTTCTTGGGCTATTAGTACATTCGGTCCATCCACACCAGGGATATCTGGAACAGCCGGTTCGGAGCCAGTGGCTAGTATGACCACATCTGGTTGTCCGTCTCGCACTGTTTGTGCATCTGCCATCTTCCCCAGGTATATTGCTACTCCTAGCCGGGAGAGTTCATATGCGTAGTATTCCGTTACCCAATTGAGCTTCTCCTTTCCAGGTGGCACGGAGGCGATATTGAGAGCACCACCGAGATGCTCTTTCTTCTCGTAAAGAGTCACCTGATGTCCACGCAAGGCTGCCACTCGTGCCGCTTCCATCCCCGCCGGGCCACCGCTGATCACCACTACTTTTCTCTTGACCTTTGCAGGGCTTATTTGTGAAACATCCTTGCTCTTGCCTACAGCGGGGTTCACCGAGCAACGCAAAGGTGCATCCTCGACATGCCTGGCAACCACGCACTCGTTGCAGCCAATGCACTTTCTGATACTCTTCGCTGGCTAGTGCCTTGTTAGGCCATTCCGCATCGGCGATTAACGCTCGGCCGAGGGTGACAAAATCTGCCTTTCCTGTCTCGAGAATCTCCTCAGCCATGTGTGGCTCACGAATGACTCCCACGGCTATCACCGGGATGCTGACCGCATGCTTGATTCTTTCCGCCAGGTATACCCTCCAGGCTTGGGGATAAGGCATTGGTTCCAAGCGCTTCTCCTTGCCCCCCAACCCAAAATCGGGGTGAATGGCATCCGCACCTGCTTCCTGGAGACGTTGCGCGAACCAAGCCGCATCTTCCAAAGTAAGCCCGCCTTTCAGCAAGTCCTCAGCTACCAGGCGTACCATGACCGGAAAAATCGAAGCCGAGATGGGACTTGATGCCCACAAGGATTTCGAGCAGGAAACGCAGGCGATTCTCCTTGCTACCACCGTATTCATCTTGGCGCTTGTTGCTAAGAGGGGAAAGGAATTGATTGATGAGCAAGCCGTGACAAGCCTGAAGCTCCACGGCGTCAAATCCCGCCTCCCAGGCCCGCCGCGCTGCCTGCATATATTTGTTTGCTATCTCCATGACCTCTTTCTGGCTGAGTGCTCTAGGGCAGAGGCCATCCTTGGGCCTTGGCACAGCCGATGGAGCAACTGGACTTTTCCCTTCAGTAAAGCGTAAATCAGCGCTCATTCCAGGATGTGTTAGTTCCACGGCGGTTAGCGCGCCGGACTCGTGGACTGCATCTGCCAATCGCTGCAGGCTCGAAATGAAACGATCCTCGTCTATGCGTGGTTGCGCGGCTCCGTGTCTGCCGAGAGGGTAATCAATACAGACGTTTTCCACAGTGACTAGCCCTACTCCACCCTCAGCCCTTTCGGCATAGTGTGCAATCAGCTCTTCAGTAATTTCCCCATCTGCTCCTGTCAAGTTAGTGGAAATCGACGCCATAATGATGCGATTTTTCAGCTCCATCTTCCCGATGGGGCCAGGTTCGAATAGTTTCGAGAGCAGGGCGCTCATCTGTGTTGACCTCTATGTTGTTACCTCATGGTATTGCGAAGACTCGCTTGATTATTACATAAAGATAATAATCTTTTATATGTATAATGCATATATATTATACACAATAATAGCCTATTAGTCAAATTGGCGCTTTTGTCTATAATGAACCGTGCTTCGTGTGCGGTAAGGCTTAGCTAGCTATACATTAGTCGCTCTCTTTCATCAGCAGCGCACGGGGCTTTCCGCTTCCGCCATAGCGTACCTGCACGATCTCAGCCAGGATGGCCAAGGCGATTTCGGCTGGACTGCGGCCACCCAGATCCAACCCAATTGGCGCATGCACCTGGGTCAACTGCTCTTCGGGGATGCCTTCAGCACGCAGGTGCTTAAAGATGGTGCCCACCTTGCGCAAGCTGCCGATCATGCCAATGTAAGCCGCTGGCGTATGGAGCACCTGACGCAGGGCCTGCTCGTCGGTGATGTGGTCTTCGGTGATCAGCACCACGTACGTCCAGGGGGTAACGGAGGCCGGATCAAACTGGGGCACGGTGGCGCGTTCCGTGCGGACATCCACCACTTGCACGTTGAAGCCAACGAGACGCGCCATCTCGGCCAGAGGCTGGCCAATGTGCCCGCCACCCACGATCAACAGGATAGGGGCTGGCTGATACACTTCGATAAATACTGTAGCTTCGCCGCCGCAGAGCATGCCCACCGCGTCAGGCCCTGCCTCACGTAGTGTATAATGAACTAGGCGCGATTTCCCCTCCCGCAAGGCATTTAATGTTTCCTCGCGGACGCGTTTCTCTAGCGTGCCACCGCCGATGTTGCCCACCATGCTGCCATCAGATCGCACCAGCAATTTAAAACCCACCTGGGCGGGAGAGGCGCCTTTTACTTCGACGACAGTCGCCACAGCCACGGGTTCGCTGCTTTCCAAGCTTTGCTGCAAGGCTCGCAAGATTTCCTTCATTTTCCCCTTTCCTCAGCGTTCTGGCCAGTCAACAGCCGTTGCTGGCTTAGCAATGCTCGATATGGATCCCTCCCAGTCATTCTGAACGCAGTAAGAACCTGCGCGTCACTGGAACGAATTCCGTCCAAGGCGCACAAGACCATTTGGGTGACCTCAGGGCAGGCTCTACGCTGCGCTCACGGTGACACAAGGCTGTTCTGGTTACACGGGATTGTCGTAAGTTCCTTAAGCCTGTAGGCCAGAAGCAATCTCTTTGCGATAAATCAGCCGACAGCCTTGCTGCCGAAAGATGTCCAGGATGAGACCGTAGCAGTCTTCTACGCCTGTTTTGTCTATAGCCTGTATTTCAGGCATTAATTTGAAGATGATCACCGAAGAGCACTGCTCCCTCCAGCCACCTTTAAGCGTGGGAGCAAAGATTTCGATGTCGGTTATATCGCAATCCTTGCCCTCTAGTGCATCGTAAAGCTGTCCCAGGACATTCCGCTCCAAGATGTGCCCACTGGCTTTGATCTTCATTTCATGTCATGCATTGCTCTCTCCTCCTCTGCATTGCAGAACTAGGGCGTTTCCTCACCGATTGCTCGGCTCAAGGTCTCCCAATCCACTCGTAGCACTTCACTGATTTCTGCACAGAGATCGGTCAGATAGGATTGTGCCTGCTTGCGCATCTCGCTATAGGTGATGACCATGGGATGAGCGCGAATTCGATTTTGCACTTGGCGCAGAGGCGTTATTTCGGCCATCGAAATAGCCTGGCCATCCCGCTGTCGCTGTAGCAGTTCTTGTTGCTTCCGGTCCCATTCTGTCAGCAGGCGCTGAGCTTCAGCATCGGCCTCCAGCTGCCCTTGCGCTTTGCGTAGTTCTGCTAATGGAGGTGTTTGCACTAGCCAGGCTGCGAATTCTCTCACGGTCTTTTCTAAGTTTGCATCTAGCATGCTCTATCTCCTGTCATCCGCAGCAGCTTGACTGCTGGGGTGGGAATTCTGTGCCGATGCATTCACTAATGAGCCGTGCGACTTGGCGAAACATTTTCGCCAACTCTTCCTGGCAATGAACATAATCCTGCACAGCGGGTATCTGCATCATGCTCTCGTACAGACGCTGCAGTTCATCCTGGTCGTTTTGGCTGATTGTACCCCACATTTGCATCATTTGCAGATATTGTTGCTTCTCTTGGAAATCCTGTATTGCCCGGAGGGCCACCGCATCCTGGCGCAGTTGTTGGCGGGCCAGGTCAAAGGCTCTATACTCAGGCGTGTACATCAGGGCATTGGTAAAGTCGCGGAACTCTTTTGCCTCTTTAGCTACGGCAGCGGCGGTTATCACCCCTTCGTTACGTGGTTGATTGGTCATTCTCGCTCTCCTTTCCCTCACCTCGACTGCCAATCCGTTCGGGATATCCTTTGCACAGCTTGTCGCCTCGATTTGTGCCGAGATGCTCTCAGTGTTTCATCCATGCCGGATTCCAAGGCTCATCCAACAGTGTTACTTTAGCTTCTTTCACCCCCGGCACAGCGGCTGTAGCTTGCTCCACCTGTGCCGTGAGCATACTGGCAAGAGGGCAGAAGGGCGTGGTTAAAACCATCTTGATCTCTACCTTTCCCTCCTTGTCCAGCACAATCTCGCGGATCATGCCCAGGTCTACCACGCTCATGCCGATCTCCGGGTCCACAACTGGCCGTAATGCTTCTAGAATCATTTGTTCAGTTATCATGTTTTTCTCCTCAATATGCATTTGGAACGCTTGGTTGTCACCGCAGCAACTAGCCATGCGCCACATAGTTGGGCCTCTTCCGGGCATTAGCGCACCTCCTGCTTCAGCGTGCCGAGCAACAACTGCCGCCTGACGGTTTGGTAAAAGCTACCTCACCTGATTTGGCAAAGAAGACCAAGTCGCCGAAGACTTGGCCGGTGTTGTCGCTGCCGCAGCGCGGACATTTGGGGCTCAAGTCCTTCTCTTTCTCCCGAAATGAGGCGCGGATTTCGAAGCGCTCGCCACAATCACCACATTCAAACTCATAGGTTGGCATTCTGTACTTCCTTAACGATTTGGTGGAAGTAAGGCAAAACACCATTTTGCCTTATTTTATTCTAATCATGCTGTCAAATCCAGTCATACTGTGCAATGGCTATCTATTTGGTTTCTGCAGCTCTTTGCCAATTCCCAGCAATTGGGCCAGTCGTTGCCCTGCCTCCGCATGTTCTGAGTCTGATAAGTGAGGGCATTCCGAGAGGTGGCGCCCACCCCACAATAGCTCGAAAGCGAAAGCCATGCAAGTAGCTTCACCACAGGCTTTGCAATTGAGGCGCGGCAGCAATGGGTACACGTCCAACGACCCCAATAGCTTGCGTGCCTCGTAGCAAGGCGCGATCTCCCCTCGCCGGCGCCAAGTGTCATTGCATAGCCCCTGGAACCAGGTCAATTGAGCGATAGCGTCCTCAATACCGTCTATTTTGGCCATGACTGCCACGTGAGGATAGAAGGTGAGAATGCGCCATTCCCTCTTGATGGTGATGATTTGTGCCGCAGGGTTGTACATCAAGTTCGGGATGATGGCATTCAGGTACGGGAAAACGGCGGCAACATTGTCCGAAAACTCGGCAATGATGCGGTTCTTGGTGGGGTCAGCGATGCAGTCCAGGACGTGGGTAATTTTGAAGTTATGTAATAGCACATCATTTTGACTCATGATCGTCTCATGGGATTTCAGAACAGGCGTTTGCCGGGCACCTCTTTGATGCCTGACCCAGGCACCTCGATGAGCACCTTTCAACCGCCTGCTAGCGCCTCGTTTGCTGGGTGCTTGAGATGTTCGTCCAAGAATTGCAGGGCGCCCCTCTCATCACGGTCGAGCAGAACGCGACACAGCTCAAGAAGCTCCTGGTCGCTCAAAGGGACTACCAATGCTTTCTTCATCACCATCCACTTTCTAGTGCTTTGGTCGTCAAGCACTCCATAGGAAATACAATCCGATTAGGACCATGAATGCCCCACTCAATTGCTCAATCCGAGCTGTCCATGCCGACCTCTTAGGCATGAGTTTCGTCCAACCCGCAAAGGTGCCGAGCAAGACGATAGGCACACCACGCCCAGCTCCGTACATCAGGAGCAGGCTCGCGCCGTAGGCTAGCGCACCCTTGGACATGACAAGCGTGAGAATAGCAATCAGCGCAGGCATGGCGCAGCCAGAGGCAACGAAGCCTGAGACCAGGCCGAGCAGTAATGCTCCCATCATACCACGTCGCTTGATCTTTTCGCGCTGTCCGGCACCCCAGTCTGGCAGGGGAAGCGAAACGACTCCCATCCACTGCAAGCCCATGATAATGCACACCGCTGCCATGACATAGTACCACAGGCCACCTGCACCAATAATCCGCCCCACCAGGGCGGCGAGCACTCCCAGAGCTGTGAAGGTAATCGCCAGCCCCAGGGCGAACGCTCCAGAGAGGGTCAGACTGCGCCAACGGCTAATCTGCTTCTGCCCTGCGACGAAGGCGATAACTAGCGGGATCATGGCCATGTTGCATGGCCCAATGCTAGTCAACACCCCCCGGGTAAAGACAATCAGATAAGCCCACAACGAGACATTGGCTACTGCCGAAAAATCCCATTCCATGGCCGTGTTTTCTCCTTATAGCGAGTCCGTCACAATCACCGCTGGTTTCCTAGAAAACAATGATGCTGTAGCCCAGCCAGACGGCCAGCAACGCAAACAGGACGGCTGTCCCCAATTTGACCGCAGCAGCCCTGCGGTTCATCCAATGCAACAGTTGCTGGGAAGTAGTGCCCAAGTACACCAGCAGGAAGACGATGACCAGTGGTAGGATGAACATCACGTTGTACATGAGCAAAGCCAGACCTGCTCGTGCCCGCCACTCTTTCAAGCCCAACACGAAAATGATCGTAGGCAGGTAAACCTGGCCGGTGCAAGCTAGCTCCACGATAGATACCGCTGCTCCCAAAACCAGCGAGGCCAACACAAAGTTCCTTGCTCGCGATCCTTCGCGAATCAAGCGTCTCGACCATCCGCGTAGGTAGTCTGGCAGCTTCAAACTCATATCCTCCAGACGTCCTTCTCGTGCCTTGCGGTAATCGGCAAAACTTCCCCAAGCCAAGCCCAGACACAGCAGCATGGTGAGGCCGTAAACCCATTTGCCAATGACATCAAGCATCGGCAGTGCAGTAAGAAATTGCAGAAGCCCCAACCCCATGGCCAGATAGGCCAGGAAGACGCCGGTAGCAAAAGCAGCTCCGGTAGCCAGCAACTCACGTCCCTGTCGCTTACGTACCGAAAGGTAGGAGATGAGGAAAATCATGGTGGCAAAGGCACAGGGGTTAATGCCATCCAACAGCCCGGCGCCAACTACGGTCAGCAGTCCGAGAGAACGAAAACGCTGCACAATCGCCTCCTCGGCAACTTGTTTGCCTGCTTCCCAGTCGGCCCAGAGCTCCGGTGAACCTGAAGCGAGATACGGCTTGATCAGTTCTTCGAGGGGGCGAGCGCCGATTTGGCTCAGACCAACTAGGTAGTCATCGCCAACAAAAACGGCGGGAGCGACAAGATGCCTCTCTTCTGGCACGCCAGCGCGGAGACAGAGATACTGGTTAAAGGCAGCCTCTTCACGGATGTTCAGCCGGCGCACTTTCACCTGAGGATACCTGCTCGCGACGTATTCGACATCGCGATCTGCCTTTGCGCATAGGTCACAACCCGGTTGGTAGAAGTATACCAGGTATATGGGGGGAGATTCCGCCGAACTTTGGGCAGCGCCAGCTTTGAGGAAACGCAGGTGCATTGCGATGCCGCTATTCCACAGCAGAGCAACGACAAGCAGTATCCCTGCAGTGGCAGCTATGTGGTATAGGACTGTGTATTTCTTATGCCACATTATCTCTACACCCTGTCTAAGCCATTGCTCTGGCGAGCAAGTGAAATAGGAGGCTATCTCGCTCAATGGGCACCGGGCGTTGGCGGCGGGTAGAGCTGGTTATAGCGTGCGACAAGAGCTGCCAACTCCGGATGGTCGGCAATATCTGGTCCAAGAGGTATAATATCCACCCAAGGGTCAACAAGCGTGCCCTCAGCTGTAACTGTTACACCCAACTTGCCCAGCCATTCTCCATCATATCCTGCCTGCACAATGATCGTCGAGCCCACCATTTCAGGCGCTCGGAGAAGCCTCCTTGACCTTCCTCCCACAATCACGTCAATGTCTGGTATGGCTTGAGCTAGAGCCTTGTCTCCTTCTAGGCCTAGATGCGAGAGCACGATGATCACATCGCTGTGCTCTTGCACCTCAGGCAAATATCTCTGCAGGCTCTGTATGGGATCCAGGGCCTTAGCTGTTTGGGCGATGTCTGCCAAATTGACTATCTCCGGTTCACTAACACCGATAATGCCATAGCGCAAGCCGTCTCGTTGCACGATGATATAGGGCGTGAAGAGAGGCTTCTCGCTCTGCGTATCGAGGATGTTGCAAGAGAGGATGGCAAAATTTGCCTCCTTTGCACGCTCCTGGAGCACTTGGATTCCCTGGCTCAATTCCAAGGTGCCCACAGTGAGGGCGTCATATCCCATGGCATTCATCGCTTCCACAATAATGCGCCCCTTGGTTTCAAAAGCCAATCTTTCCCCCAAAAGCGTGTTTCCTGCATCCAACACGAGCACGTGTTCGCCTGCTTGTTCGCGAAGATACTCGATTGCGGTAGCCCGCCGGGCTACTCCACCCATGGGAACTCCTCAGCCGCAGGGGTCTACATAGCCCCGTGTATCGTTGGTATATAGGATAGTAAGCCTCGCTACGCCTTGCAACGGTGGCGTTGGGGTAGGGGGCAACAGTATAGCCTTTGTCGGCGTAGGTGGAACTGTTGTGGGCGACACGGGTTTCGTAGCCGTCGGAAATGCCCTGCTGGGCGCCACCGGGATAATGGTCGGTGCAGGTTGGTTTACAGTGTCCCCCGAGCAGCCGATAAGCAGTATTGCCAGCAGCAGGAAGACGGCAGCCTTTGCTATGGAAATTTGGAAACAGCATCTGTATCTGCGCATGGTTACCGCCTCATTCCTCACTCATTAGTCTAGCCAGTTCAGCACGCAGGTCCTGTTGCTTCATTAAGCCAACAACCCGTTTGACTTGTCCGGAGCGGTCCACGAATAAGGAAGCTGGGATGCTGCCAATGCGCGCGGCGCGGACCAGGTCAGCGTTGGCCGGATCGTCAATGACGATTTCGATGAACACGACAGTGGGCTCGTAGTCGCGTCGCACCATCTGCACCAAGGCTTCCATCATTAGACAGGGCCGGCAAAGGTTGCTGTGGAAAAGGATCATGGCTGGCTTCTTGTGGCGCAGCACCCATTCGATCTGGGTAGCTGGATCTGCTTTGCT
Organism: Chloroflexota bacterium; assembly: GCA_014360905.1. NCBI lineage: Bacteria > Bacillati > Chloroflexota > Chloroflexota bacterium. The sequence goes on along the minus strand of JACIWW010000001.1, from coordinate 86,578 downwards.
CGGAAATGGGTCTGCCTCCTCACTAAGAGGAGATGGCGTTGGTGTCAGTGATGTGGTCGCAGACGCCATCTCTTTAGCAGGCAAGTTGGAAATATTGCTTGTTGTGCCACGAGTTTTTAGTGCCAAAATGGCTACAACCGCAGCAAGCACGAGCAACCCGACCAGCCAGCGATAGAGTGATGAACGCATAGACAATTGTTTCCTTGTTCTTTTATGCCTGCCAACTGGCAGGCGTTTTGTTAGCGCATTCAACCAGAGCAAGGGATTGATTTAGCGCTTCCCAGGCTTGGCACAAACAGGGTCAGGGTATAGGGTATAGTATAAGACTGTCCATCGAGTGTAAGGGATACGGTGGAACTAAATCGTTGTTCCTCCCAGATGATAGTATAGTTGAAGCGCGAGTACGCTCCCGCCACCATTTCCTCCTGCGCGAGATCGGCTTGGATAGCAGCCAATCTATCCTGATACGCCTTCTCAATCTCAAGCGTCAGTTTAGCACGGCACTCTTCCGATATGGCGGTCCCTTGGCCGCTCTCCATTGCTTTAGCTTCGGCCCCTAGAGTGAGGCTTTTCTGCACTTGGGCAACCGTGCTCAAAGCTTGGCGCCGTTCCTCTGTGCCACTGCAGTTATCGAAGTAGTAGGTGTCATTGCGAATGACTTGGCTGACCGGCTCAACGACGGTAACCTGGATAATTTCCTCAGGTGTTGGAGAAGCGCTTGCCATGGCCACGCCTTCTGTGGGCTTGGATACGGCGGCCGGCGTTGCCTGGCTGCTACATGCCCCACAGCCTAGCAAGAGCACTCCTGCCAATAGCAGCAGAGTCAATGTGTGTACCTTTATGAGATTTCCCCTTTCCTTCTGTACAGAATTATAACGCAGCGATGCTGTAGCCCAACCATCCCGCCAGCAGCAAGAAGAGCGCTGCAGTGCCTAGCTTGACTGCTGCGGCTCGTCGCATCATCCAGCGCGTGAGTTGTTGAGAAGTCGTTCCGAAATAGACGAGCAAGAAAACGAAGATCAAAGGTGTGATGAACATCAAGTTGTAGGTAAGCAGCGCGGAAACCGCTCTGGCACGCCATTCCGGCAGACCCAACACGAAAATGATCGTGGGTAGATACACTTGTCCGGTGCAAGCCAGCTCGACAATGGAGACAATAAAACCCAGCACCAAAGAGGCCGCTATGTAATTCCGCGCCCGAGAACCCTCGCGGATTAGGTAGCGTATCCAACCACGCATCCGATCGGGTAACTTTAGACTCATGTCTTCCAGTTGTCCTTGCTTGGCTTTGCGGTAATCGCTGAAGCTACCCCAAGCCAGGCCCAGACAGAGCACCAGTGTGAAGCCGTAGATCCACTTGCCCATTGTACTTAGCACCGGCAGCGAGGTGAGAAACTTGAGCATGCCCAATCCTACCCCGAGGTAGGCGAAAAATACCCCTATTGTGAATGCGGCGCCGGTGGCGATGATCTCGCGCCCTTGTCGCTTGCGCACCGAGAGGTAGGAAACGAGGAAGATCATTGTAGCAAAAGCACAGGGGTTCAGGCCATCTAGCAGTCCCGCTCCGATCACAGTCCACAGGCCCAGCGAACGGAAGCGTTCCAAGATGGTCTTTTCAACGACTTCTTTCTGCGCTTCATAGCCTGTCCAAGGTTCTGGTGCTCCTGTTTCGAGGTAAGGGCGGATCAACTCCTCCATGCTGGATCCGGTGATCTCTGTTCCGACTAAGGCTGAATCCGCGACAAAGAATGCTGGAGCGGTGAGGTGTCGCTCCTCCGGTACTTTGGCCTTGAGACACAGGTACTGGTTCAGTGCCATCTCTTCCTTCACGTTAAAGCGCTGCACTTTTACTTGCGGATATTTGTTTAGGATGTACTGCAGATCATGCTCCTTCCGTTCACAGAGGTCGCAGCCAGGTTGGTAGAACCAAGCGACATAAATGGGTGGTCTTTCGCCTGATACGGGAGTAGCCGTCCATTGCGGTGAGGGTGTCTGCATGGCAGCCATTGCGGTGCGCTGTGCTTCATGGATGGCAGTGCATTCAGTGCACTCTGGCGTGGGGGTGGGGGCTGCAGCCGGTGGTTCGACAGGGAGTTCCACGCCGCCCTGCGCTAGGTAGTAGTCCACACGCTCTTTCAGGCGGGTGCTGATTTCCTCTGGGCCAATCAGGACGTCTTCGCCGACAAAGATCTCGGGAATGCCCGGATTGGTGACGCCAAAGCGCTTCTCCAGGTCAAGCAAGAACTCAAAGTTCGCGGCGTCAGCCATATTGAGTTCATGAGCGACAACGCGTCCCTCGTAAGCAGCAAGCAATGGCTCCAGGACACTCTCATGAATGTCCTGACACACCGGACAATTGGGGTCGTAGAAATAGAACAGATACACCACGCCATCGGCATGAACGCCACTTTCCATCTCAGCAACTAAGATGAGCAGCAGCAAGACGAGCCCTACAGTTTCTATTTTATTACGCAGGATGTATACCCAGTTATGCATTGTCTAGCTCCATTTTTGAGGATATTTTGTATATTGCTGACCTCAACTGTAGCAATGTTCATGGCTTATGCTTGTCTGCCAACCATTCTCTGATGCGTTGTTCGATCTGATCCCGGACTTGCCGGAATTTGTTCAGCTTCTCTTCTTCGCTTCCTTCAAAAGCAGCCGGATCGTCAAATGGCCAGGATAAGCGCTGACCCATACCTGGGAAAATAGGACACCTTTCTTCTGCCTTTGCGCACACCGTGATCAAGTAAGAAAAATGCACCTGCCCCAACCATTGCTGCACGCTTTTGGCATAATGTCCGTCCATAGAGATACCGATTTCTTCCATTACTTGTTTGGCGTATGGGTGGATCGCGGTAGGCTCCAGCCCAGCGCTGTACACCTCAAAACGGTCTCCAGCGTATTTTTTCAGGAAAGCTTCAGCTATCTGGCTGCGTGCTGAATTGTGTGTACAGAGAAACAAAACCTTCGGCTTCATATCCTTTTCCCCTATAGCAGAGTTCCCAACGCACCATTCCATTTAACTCGGCGGATACTGCTTGCGCAGTTCTTTGATAACTATTTTCACTGCCTCTTTGGGCGGATGGGAAATAGCGCCCGCCTCGCACACGTACTTACAACTTTGGCAAAACACCACACATTCGTAGGGATTAGCCACAATGGGCCGAACCGTGTCCATGTCAAATACGTTGTGCTTACAAGCTTTGACACAACTCATGCATCCGATGCAACGCTCTTCATCAATGATTGGATACCACGGAATCAACGTGCGTGGTATACCCAGATGCTGTTTTGGTACTCCCGTGCGTTTTCAATACCTCCTTCGCTGTCCTAATAATGATCCACGTGCATGTCGCACTATGTAACCTATCTCTGCATGTATTGAGCCTGGCGAGCACTCTGTCAAATTGCTGCTCACTCCAGTTATGGTTTGGTAAAGAGCTAACGCCCCATCGTGCGCAGGATGGAGCGCGGCGGAAAGGTAATGGCGTGGTGCGGGCAAAGGCGTGCACAGGCATCGCAGCCTACAACGCAATTCAAAGGCTGCACGACATACACCACCCCACTGTCCCGCTTGGCGTATACCCCACTGCTGCAGAACTGCAGGCATTTGTCGCAGCCATCGCAGAGCGTTTCATCTATCATAGGAAACCATGGCACTTGCGGACGTGGCGCACCGCGCTTGGTTGTTGGGGCCTGGCCAGTACGCTTTTGTTCGTAATAGCTGCGGTACTCCCGCAGCAACGCTGCTGCAAAGTCTCGCTCTGCAGATGCAGGGATATAATTATGCTTCCGTGCCCCTGCGACCAGTTCTGCTCCAAGTTCTTCATTGGGCAGCTTATCCGCCTGATACAGCGACTCGAAAAGTTCATCCAGCCCTACCATGCCGGTCGGAAAACGTCCCACAATGATCTGGCGATAACTCAGTTCCTTTTTGTCAAGCATCTCCTCTGCTCTTATGCTAAGTTGTGATTCCTGCGGCTTCGAGCATTTGCAGCAGCCGCGTGCGTTGTGAACGGTATTCATCTTCAAAAAGCGGCGCACAGGCGGATATTGCCGCCTGTCCTGCCACTAGTTTCAAAGCAAATGTGAAACACGTCGGTTGCCCGCAGGCTTTGCAATTTGACCCGGGCAGCAGTTTATAGACATCGAGCGCTTTGAGTGGTTCGCGCTTCACCAGACTAGGCTGAATGCGCTCCCGCTGTTCCCAGGTCTCGTTGATCAAATCCACCATGCGTCTGACCATCGCTTCAGCCTCGGCACGATCCTGCAGGTTGCTCACAGCGATCTCATGGGGACGGATGGAGATAGCGCGTCCGCCCATACGCCAGGTCAATACCTGCGCCTTGTGATCATAAATGGCGCCGCTCAGCTTGGCGTTCAGATAGGGCAGCACTTCTGCAATGTCGGTGTCAACCTGTGCAAAAGCGCTCCAGCGCTCACTGCCTGGATCACATGGCGGTGATTCCAATCTGAGTTCATACCGTTCAATTAGCATCACAATCCCCTAATCAATGGACAAATCCCAATGACCACATCCCAGCGAACCAGAGCGAGACCTGGGAATTGCTTATTCTCCCTTGCCTGCTGCTGGCTCCAAGTATATCCAGAAGCGCCCATAGCTTGAAATGGCAACTAATAGCTTCGATTGGCGCGGTTTTAGGCTCTCCCAGATGTCCTTGGAGATGTAGATCGTCAAATCATCCGCCTGTAGCCGGGCAAAGTCCTCTGGACGCTCGGGTTCGCCCACCCGACCGGATGGGCCCTTATATGCGGTTCATCAATCCACCACAATGTCACGTGAGATCGTGAGGACTCCACCGTGCTCACGGATATAGTTGATCAACCACTCGGAAGTAAGTCTAACTTTCTTTTCCAAGACTGCCTCCCTTCTTCAATGTCTTTTCGCTCCTTATAGGGATGGCCAGAACTAAGCCGCCTCCATCAGGCAGTGGATGCCCACACTAACGTGGTTGGCAGGCTGCCCCATGGCCGAGGCAGCCTGTACCACCAGAGCTGGCGCGCGGCAACTGGGCTGGCATAGATAGTCGCTGGCTGACTGGCACAACTCCAGATGCGCCTGCGCCTCCTGTCCATATGACGGGGCATGCATCACATGCAATGCGGAGGCCCAGCGTTGCAGGTAAGGACAGGATGGATCCATCGAGACCGCCACATTCTCCGTGGACAGTCGGTACATACGCAAGCAAATAGAACAATCGCATTCGGCGATTTCAGCTCGTACGACCATGCCTCGTGTGCCAAATGGTTGTGCAGGTAAGTGGGCATGCATCCTGAGTTCAGTGCACTTTGGGCAGGGGCATAACCACCACGGCGTCGGGATGACCAGACAGGCGTAGCAATCAGGTGCAACCAGTGCAGTGCGAACAGTCTCGACAGCAATTCTCCGAGCTCTTCGTCCCGCAGGCGATAGCTGATGTGCTGGCTCTCACGAGTTGCTACGATGAGATTGTTCTGGCGCAGGAAGGCCAATTGTTGTGAGACGTACGCCTGGCGTCTGTTGAGGCTTGTCATCAAATGGCAGACGTACTGCTCACCTGCGCCGAGCGCCCATAGGATCTGCACACGCACTGGGTGGGCGAGAACTTTGATCAGTTCGAGCCCCCGTGTGTGGTTTTTCACCGTTTGTCCTCACGTTCTCTAAGAGCCAGCCAGTGGCCTGACGGTGGCTACAGACTAGAAGCATGCCTCAAGCAGCGTTGCTTTGGAGCTGCCTCCTCTCTGGGAAGCTACGTCAGACCCCACATCGCTATTGCGAGTGCACTGCCATCAGCTCGGCGATGGCTTTCCTGATCTCCTCCTTCGTTGGGAAGGAGATCGCATCGCCACTGCAGAGATTAGCACAGGCACTACATCCCACTACACAGTTGTAAGGATTGGCGACAATGGGGTGATTCCCTTCGTCATCCCATTGGTACACGCCATTTCCACAGAAGTTGAAACACTCCTGGCAGCCAATGCACTGGTCCAGGTCAACGCGTGGATACCAGGGTATCTGTTCTCTTGGGATTCCTCTCGGATTCATCTATAGCCTCCGGGCAGATTAGTGTCGGTGCTGAAGCTAAGCTGCAGCTTCGCTCAGTTGCTTGACCGCTTCTGCTACCTTATTCATGGCCTCCTCTGTGGACATGTTGCGCAGGTCAAGGGAGACCACCTGCTTGTCAAAGTCGCCACCCACTGAAGCAAAAGCGTCCTTGAACATCTTGCGCTGCATCTTGGGATCGCAAGCGCCAATGATGTACTTGCTATTGGACTTGATGTAATCTGTCAGGAAGCGGTCGCCGTCATCCACGCACAGTTGTGGATGGACAATGGCATACTCTACATCCAGTTCATTGCGGACATAGTTGATCAGTTGCCACAGGTTGAGGCTCTGAAACCCGGGGCACTCACCAGTGCAAATACACATGACAAATCTTGGTTTCTCAGACATAGTGCGATGCCTCCTCCAATGTTGTAATATTGTGTTTTCCTAACTCGCTTATCCAGTACAAACCAGCCAGGTATCCTTTGCCTGGCTAGTCTGTGCTGAAAGTGGGCCAAAGTGTTTGTGCAATTATATTCAGTTTTCTGAATATACTATACCGCAGAAATGGCTTTTTGTCAAATCTGAGGAGCACGCACAAGTTGGTGCCCTGATGGCTTTACAACAAGCTTCTGCGCATCATGAGCGGATCCAGGTGCTAGTTGCTCGAAGCTGTGTTCAGCCAGCTTTTGATCTCTCCTTTTGTTGGGACGCGCCCGCTACAGACTACCTTACCATTGATCACCAGCCCCGGCGTGCGTAGGATGGGGTATTTCATGATCTCCATCAAATCGCTGACTTTCTGAAAGGTGACGTCGGCTAGGCCCAACTCAGCTGTTGCTTCCTTTGTCAGAGCTTCCAATTTCTTGCAGTTTGGGCAACCAGGTCCGAGTATGATAATGTGCATGGTTTTCTCCTTATTACCTAATCCAGTTGTAGTCCATTTGCCGCAATGACGGCGATGGCAATGAGCAAGCAGGTTTCGACAAGGCGAGTCAAAAAGGGAATAATGTAGTTCATCATGTGCTTTCAATCCAACATAAAGGCTAGGAGATAAACGTTATGGATTACAGAGGAGAGCGCTTTGCACGGCAGGCGGGGCAAGTGCAGGTGCTCTCGTCATACTTCGGGGGTGTAAAGCAGCGCAAGATGTGATCGCCACTAATCTGTGCGAGACAGTGTCGGGCTTCCTGCAGCAGATGTGGAACACTTGCGTCTGCGAGGGAATAGTAGACGTACAATCCTTCTTTCCTGTCGGTAATCAAGCCAGCTTCTTTCAGAGTAGCCAACTGCTGCGAGATGTACGCCTGGCGCAGTTGTAGAATGGCTGATAGGTGACAGACACAGGCTTCACCACGAGATAAGATATCCAGGATGCTCAACCTAATCGGGTGAGCCAGTGCACTGAAAAACCGTGCTTGCCGTTCATAGAGTGCTCGCGTCATTTTCTATTCCTTTATATAAAGGATGGAATATACTTTAACTCTATTTGTATCATTGGTCAAGCCAAGCTACGACGCGCTGGCACAAGTGTAGTTCAGTTTCGCACAAGCCCTCTAAGGGCATGTGGCTCTGTTTGACAAAATTTTCAGATTTGCTATAATTATTTTGACTAACCGCGCTACGATGAGCAAGTACTGAGCCGTGCCGGGGCTTACGAGTCCATCTCCTCGATGAGATATTCGTACCAAGGTATCCTGAATTAGGAGGAAGTCATATCGTGAAAAAAAGACGGCCTGTACTGATCGTGGTGATCGCGCTATTGCAGATCATACCTATCCTTTTGCTGCCTCCCAAAGTATTGCTGTCCGTCAATCGTGCGCTATTAGCTGTGCCAGTGGCTATTTTTGGAGTACTAGCCTGGGCATTGCTTACCCTGCGCCCAGTCGGCAGGATGATGACGATCTTCTTACAAGGTTTTAATATCATTGTGCGTATGTTGATCACGCTATCCAAGGTAGTTCCGTCAAAAGCTCCGGGCACTCCAGCAGATATTCCTCTTCTGATTACTTCATTGCTATCCATTGCTTTATCGGTGTTGATCCTATTCTACATAGATCAGCCCGAGATGCAATTGCTGTTCGAGGCATAGCATTAGTTCTTCAGTTGGCAGAGTAGCCTGCAAAGCGGTCAATGGACGACAGTGCCAAAGGGTTTTGGCTCAGAATCTCGAAAAGAAGGAGGTAAATAGAGCCTAAAATGACGGGTTTATTAGAGAATCGAGATGAGAACCCTTGCGTGCACTGTGGGCAGAAGAGCACGGGGTGGCTTCCCTTGTATACGGTGCCGTAAGAGGTGCAATACCAAGTATCTATAATCCTATTGCAAGGAGGTTTTGACGATGAAAGGCAAGTTAACTTTAGTAGTGAGCGTAGTGCTAGTATTCGGCCTGTTGCTAGGGGCTTGTAAACCGGCGGCTACTCCTACACCAACGCCCAAGCCTGAGGTCAAACCCACAACACCACCAACTGCTGTACCGCCCACGCCCAAGCCGGCGGAGCCAATCAAGATCGCGATACTGGGGCCGCTGACGGGCGATGTAGCGACGTTTGGTGCGTCGAACCGGGATGGAGCGATCATGGCGTTTGAGGAGTGGAACGCCAAGGGCGGCGTGCTGGGGCGGAAGATAGAGTGGGTATTGGGCGACTCGCAGTGCGATCCGAAGGCTGCAGCGGATGCGGGGAAGAAGGTGATTGATGAGGATCAGGTGAAGTACATAGTAGGAGCGGTATGTTCGAGCGAGTCCATTCCCATCAGTGAGTATGCCAACCAGAAGAAGGTGTTGCAGATCAGTGGGACGTCCACGAACGTGATGGTGACGGTGGACAAGGATGGGAAGGTGAAGCCGTACACGTTCCGGGCGTGCTTCATAGATCCGTTCCAGGGTTCGGTGATGGCGAAGTTTGCCTTGGAGAACCTGAAGGCGAAGACGGCGGCGGTGGTATTGGATGTAGGGAATGACTACATCAAGGGTTTGGCGGAGGAGTTTCGGAAGGCTTTTGAGAAGGGTGGCGGGCAGGTAGTGGTCTGGGAGTCGTTTGTGAAGGAGGACACGGACTTTTCGGCCATCCTGGCGAAGGTGAAGGCGGCCAATCCGGATGTATTCTACATTCCCACGTACTATGATAAGCTGAATCTGATAGGTGCGCAGGCGAAGCAGAAGGGGATCACGGCGGTGTTGCTAGGTGGTGATGGTTGGGACTCTCCGGATACGGATTTGGCGGCCTGCGATGGCGGCTACTACACCAACCACTATTCGCCAGAAGACCAGCGTCCGATCGTGCAGGATTTTGTGAAGCGGTATCAGGCGAAGTTTGGCAAGGTGCCGGATGCATTGGCGGCGTTGGCGTATGATGCGGCGAACATCTTGCTGGCTTCGATTGAGAAGGCGGGGGTGGATGATCCGACAGCGGTAGCGAAGGCGATGGAGACGATTCGCTACGAGGCTGTATCGGGGACGATCACGTTTGATCAATTCCACAACCCGGTGAAGAATGCGGCGATCCTGCACGTCAAGGATGGCAAGGTGCTCTTCGAGGCCTCGGTGAGCCCATAATTCGGTGTCCAAGGGAGGGGGCACGAGGTCTTGCCCCCTCCCTTATTTCTAAGGAGAGGAAGGGGAACAGATTCGAAAATGCAGAAAATTCTGAGTCGTGTCGTTCCTTTTTTGCGTAGAGGCTGGTATGCAATCCTGGCGGGATTGTTCATCTTGCTCTGGTTAGCAGGACGTTTTCGTGAGAACCCGGTGCTTTTCGCACAGTTTATGGTGGATGGCATCCGCCTGGGTTTTGTCTATGCCTTGGTCGCTTTGGGCTATACGATGGTTTACGGCATTGTACGCCTGATCAATTTTGCTCACGGTGACGTTTTCATGGTTGGTGCGTTTACTGCTTTCTATGCGACCACGCACTATCATTGGGGTTTTGTCCCCGCTATGATATTGGCTATGGTAGTGTGTTCTTTCCTAGCCGTTATCATCGAGCGAGTGGCCTATAAACCTCTGCGCGATGCACCACGTATTGCAGCCTTGATCACGGCTATTGGTGTTTCGTTTTTTTTGGAGTATTTCACTGCTTTGGATTTCGTCTTCACCCCCAACTTTATCAGTTATACGCCACTGCCAATCAAATTCAAGACCTGGGATGTGGCTGGTGTGACTTTTTCCAATGTCATGTTGATTGTGATCGCGATAAGCACGTTGCTCCTTGTTCTCTTATGGTATCTAGTCTATCGTACCAAGTTAGGGAAAGCGATGCGCGCCGTAGCCTGGGATAAGCCAACAGCGCGTTTGATGGGCATTGACGTGGATATGGTGATCACCTTCACCTTCGCTATAGGTGCGGCTCTGGCGGGCGTGGGAGGCATGTTGTATGTCATTGTGTATCCGCAGATTCGCACTTTCCTGGGTGTAATGCCCGGCTTGAAGGCATTTATTGCAGCGGTGTTCGGTGGTATTGGCAGTATTCCTGGCGCATTTTTGGGCTCACTGATCATTGGCATGGTGGAAACCTTGAGCCAAGGCTACCTGTCTTCTACGCTGCGGGATGCCATTGTGTTTTCTATTTTGATTATCGTGTTGCTCTTCAGGCCGACAGGACTATTTGGCGAGGCCGCGAAGGAGAAGGCATAAGTTAGGAACAGGAGTGGGTATGACTAAATCTCGGTTTCGTTTTCTAGGGCAAAGCTGGTTGTTCTGGGTAGGTGTATGCGTTGTCTTTTTGGTTGTGCAATGGGTGTTGATGCCGCGCATGACGGAATTTCGCCGCACAGCCTGGGTTATATTCCCCTGTATCATGGCCATTATTTGCCTAGGATTGAATCTGATCTATGGCTTCAATGGACAGTTTTCACTGGGACAATGGGGCTTTTATGGCATTGGTGCCTATACTGCAGCATTGATTACCTATCATTGGGCTGCGAGGATCAGTTATCCAATACAAGGAATTGTCCTGCGCATTCCGCCTCTTTTGCAAAAGCTCATCCCTATGGCCCAAGTCGAGCTTTTCCATTTTGATGCCGGAAAGTCAGCGTTGCTATTTGTTGCTGTGCTGATTGGAGCCGTCTTTGCAGCAATAATCAGTCTTGCTTTTGGCTATATTGTGCTCTTGCGCTTGGGCTCGGATTATTTCGGCATTGCCACGCTTGGCTTTACTATCATGATACAGGTGTTGATCATTAACTCTGACCAGGTGATACCAGAGACTAAAGGAGCACGCGGGATGGTTGGCATCCCGCAAATGACTTCCTTTTTCTGGACGTTTATTTTCTTGATCCTGACAATTGTCATCGTACGCAATATCTTGTATTCCAGTGTTGGTCGGGCGATTGTCTCGGTGCGCGAAGACGAAGTGGCTGCACAGGCGATGGGCATTGACACACTGAAATACAAGACCATCTCCTTCGTCATTGGCAGTTTCTTAGCCGGTCTGGCTGGTGGGCTGTACGCCCACCTGTATGCCTTCTTGTCGCCAGGTTATTTCTCCTTTGTCAGGTCTTTCGACCCGCTGATCATCATCGTCTTTGGTGGGTTAGGTAACATGACGGGCACGCTCCTGGCTACATTTTTGTGGGCTATTTCGCTGGAGGGCATGCGCATCTGGTTGCCACAAGGCTTTGAGGCATGGCGTTTTGTGGTCTATCCCATTGCCCTCTTGTTGATCATGCTGCTACGGCCACAAGGGTTGATGGGCAGGGTTGAACTGGGATTTCTGCGCGCACCAAAGTGGCCATTGCGTGTGGCGCCTGTGCAGGAGATGAAACCACAGGTAGCTCCGGCAGGGGCTGGCAATCCTCAACCTGGGGAGGACAAGTTGTCATGACAGCGAGCATGGACGAAAGGCCTATTGTCCTAGATATCAAAGACTTATCCAAGAACTTTGGGGGACGGCTGACAGCAGCAGGCTACGAAGGCGGGCTGTGGGCTGTTCGTGATTTCGATCTGACTGTGCGCGAGGGGGAGCTGGTTGGCCTTATTGGCCCCAACGGTGCGGGCAAAACGACCGTCTTCAACATGATCAATGCCTTAATTTCTGTCACGTCGGGGCAAATAACCTTCTATGGGAAGAATCTGGTTGGCTTGCCACCTCATGTCATCACGCAGGCTGGCATCGGGCGCACTTTTCAAAACATTCGCATTTTCCCCCGCTTGAGCGTGCTGGACAATGTGCGCATCGCGTATCACCCCCATGCCGGGTATGGGTTGTTCCACGCGATCATGCAGAATGGGCGATTTGAAGAGCGTGAACGTGAGTTGACAGAGAGGGCGCAGGAGTTGCTGGCTCTGTTCAATTTACAGGATCGCCAGGAAGAACTTGCTAGCAACTTGCCTTATGGTGAACAGCGCCGTCTGGAAATCGCTCGCGCTCTGGCTGCTCAGCCTAAGTTGTTGTTGCTAGATGAACCAGCAGCAGGCATGAACCCGCGCGAAGTGCACTCACTGATGGATTTGATCCACTTTATTCGCGATAGATTCAAATTGACCATTGTGCTCATCGAGCACCAAATGCGTGTGGTGATGGGCATTTGTGAGTGGATTACGGTAATGGACTTTGGCCAGGTGATTGCGCGGGGCACTGCTGATGAAGTATCTAACAATCCCAGAGTGATCGAAGCCTATCTAGGCAAAGCAGGGAGGAGGGTGTAGCGCTATATGGCAGCAATGCTGGAAGTCAAGGACCTGCATGTTTTCTACGGTGCCATTCATGCCCTGCAGGGTATTTCTTTTCACATCAACGAAGGCGAAATTGTAACCTTGATTGGTGCAAACGGTGCAGGCAAAAGTACTACGTTGAAAACCATCTCTGGTCTGCTGCGCCCCAGACAGGGTAGCATTATGTTTAAGGGCATTGACCTCACCAAGGTGTCTGCACCCAGGATCGTGTCACTGGGCATCTCTCAGGTGCCCGAAGGTCGCAAGATATTCGCACCACTGACTGTGCGCGAGAATCTGGAAATGGGTGCTTATACGCGGAATGACTCCAAGGGGATTCAGGAATCTATGGAGCGGGTCTTCGCTAGTTTCCCACGCCTGAAGGAGCGTCTAAATCAACCTGGCGGCACGCTCTCGGGCGGCGAGCAACAGATGTTGGCCATGGGGCGTGGTTTGATGTCCAATCCCAAGTTGTTGCTTTTGGATGAACCCTCCATGGGTCTGAGCCCGCTCCTGGTAGAGGAGATATTCCGCATTATCCAGGAAATCAATGCACGGGGCACCAGCATCCTGTTGGTGGAACAGAATGCGGCTATGGCTCTTTCCATTGCCCATCGCGCCTATGTATTGGAGACTGGCAATATTGTGCTGGAAGGACCGGCAGCAGAGTTGCTGGAGAATCCGCAGGTCAAGGCGGCGTATTTAGGGCGATAAGCGAAACGCGTTCCGTCTTCTAGCACCATGTGGTGGATTGTTCACGGCCGGGTTATCAAACTCGGCCGTTTGTTTTGCTTTTCATGCAGGAGAGCCTATGCGTTTCACGAATGCGGCCAACTGTTCTGCTATCGCGTGCACAATCTCGTCTGGTACGCCATCTGTCGCTTTGGATTGCAGGCGGAGGTCAATCGGATCGTTGACATAATCTACAGCAAAGAAACGGCCGTCCATGGAGAGCGCGATTTCGGTGGAGAAGAGTTCGAGCTCGCACAAGTCCGCGATGCAGAGCGTCATGTCGCGCAGTGGGCTCAATGCATACTCTGCCTCCTCGGCTGGACTGAGCGGGGTATAGATGTGAGTCCGGCCATCCCACCAGCAGGGGTGGACCTGCCCGACACAGTAAATGACACGGAACCACGCTGGCCGTGAGCCAAGCTGAGCCGGAGCGACGTGAGCTTGCAGCAAATACTCGCCATCGGGATATTCCTGCCTGGCGTTCAATACTTCTTGCCATGAGGTTGCTTCATTGAACACGCCTTCACCGCCCCCACGGCAGGCTGGTTTGATCGTAAATGGTGAGCCCAGCGAACTCAAATCGAGCAAGGGGAGTTCTGGCAGTTCGTTGTATGGCGGGATGATGAAGGCATGAGGTACTTGCACGCCTGCGCGGAGGAATTCCATGTGCATCTCCGCTTTGTCCCAGGCACGACGTGCTTTCTCATAAGCGTTGATGAATCGCAGTCCATTTTCTTGCGCCCATTGCACCAGGGTCATGAACCGAGGGTCATCATCGGAAGCGCGGTCGAATAAGGTATGGAAAGTTTGTTCCGCGTTTGCCAGCGCTTGCAAGCTAGACGCAAGGTTATGGGGGGTGATCTGCAGCACCGATAGGCCGTGCTCGCGGCCGGCCATATCCAGTAGCGCGACAAAGTCGGCGTCGTGGTTCCAATTCCAGGCGATACACAGATCGTAATGGATCATGGGCTTGTTCCGCGGTGCGTGTTTCTTGCTGCGTGATAGCAATGAACCATTATAGCACACTTGAGGATAGGCAGCAATTTGACAAATCCGCCTTTTCAACTAAAATAACAATCAAAATACAGATTTCCTGGCTCTGGCGAGTCCCCATGCGGGGAACGGGGGAACCAATTTTCGGGGTGTATCTCGTGGGTACGAGTAGGAGAGTCTTCCCTCTCAAACCCGTCAGCTAACCTCGTAGCCTGTGGAAGATAGAGCTGTCTGTGTTTTGTTAGTGCACAGGGAGTGAATTGACCGCAGTCTTTCCTTGCTGGAAGCGATAAGCCGGGTTCGCCCCGGTTTTTTGTTGCAGTGCACCCCTCTGCCAGTGGCCAGCAAAAAGGAGATGCTATGAAGGGAGTCATTTTGGCCACGGGACTAGGTCAATATCTGGTACCATTATCCACTTGTCTTCCCCATCCATCGGCTTTTGTGCCTGAGCGTCCCTTGATTGATTATGCCATCGAAGCCTTTATGAATGCAGGCTTTGAAGAAATTGGCATCGTATTGGGTTACAATGAAGGTATCCTGCGTCCTTATTTGCAGGACAGTGCCAGGTATGGCATTGCGATCTATTGTTTGCATAATCCTTGGCATATGCGTGGCAGTGCGACTTCTCTCTTCGCGGCACGTCCCTTTGTGGAGGGTGAACCCTTCGTCGTAGCAATGGCTGACCGTTTGCTTCCAGCACACCTTCTGTTCCCATTGCTAGTTAGTCCTTGGCACGCACACGTGATGTGCGTTAATCGTCGAAATAAGACGGGGGCGAGATGGCAAGGCACGGTTAAGGTATGGCTTGACAAACATGGGAAGGTGCAGCGCATTGGCAAGCGCCTGAAACATTGGCATGCAGTGGATACTGGTGTGTTCCTTTTTCAATCGCGCATCTTTCATCATCTTTCTTATTTGCTGCGACGTTGGGAAGAGCCTTGTTCTGTGATCCAACTCGCACAGCATCTCATTGCCAGTGGTGACGAGCTCTGGGCCTGTGATGTCTCCAATTCTTTCTTGCTCGATAATGCGGATAACTGGAATCATTTCCGTTATGTGCAACAGATGCTCAGCATTAGGCTAGCTCAGGAAGAACTCATCGCCTAGCCAGGCCTCAGATAAGGGCGCCTCCTCTGGCTGAGCGGAATCTCCTCTCTGCTTCTCTGCGCTCTGTTCATCCCCAAAGTTGAATCATAACGCAGCGGATTTGTCCTAAAGAGTAATTTGGCTACAATTAGCAAGCATCGTTTTCCACGCGGTGGAGAACCTGTTCTGAAGACTGATCAACTGTTGCAGCCGGCAGCGGCGATTTATGCACTAGTTGATTAGCGTAGCTAGTTGCGCTCAACTAATAGGGAGGAGAAACCCAGTGTCTGAAACGTGGCAGGTAGACGGCCGTGCGCTTGTCGTCTCCAATTTGAGGAAGGTTTTCTGGCCGGAAGACTGCTTGACCAAAGAAGACATGCTGCGCTATTATCAGGCGGTGGCGCCAACGATGCTGCCCTATCTGAAGGACCGGCCAGTTACTCTGCGCGTTTTCCCTGACGGCATCCATGGTTTCTCCTATTACCGACGGGACGCGCCGGAGCATGCTCCCAAGTGGTTGCGCTATGTAGATTACCAGCCAGAGACATCCGCGCGTATTATTCAATTGCCATTGATAGATGACGCAGCAGGGTTGCTATGGCTGGCAAATGAAGGCGCCATCGAGTTTCATTCCTGGGCTTCCTGTGTCACTAACCTGACACAGCCAGATATGGCGATCCTTGATCTAGACCCGGGGGATCAGGCTACTTTTGACGAGGTCTTGCAAGCAGCATTGCGGCTGCGCGATGCGTTGGAAAAATTGAACCTGCATAGCTATCCAAAGACCAGTGGTGGACGAGGCTTACACGTGTACTTACCCTTAGACTCTGGCCATACCTTTGAAGAGGTACGCATGTGGGTCAGGACGCTGGCTGAGCGTCTGGCTGTTTCGTATCCCGAGCTGATTGCCGTGGCGCATGGAGCAACGCATCGCGGTCGCCAGGTTACGATAGATCATGCTCAGAACAGCATCGGCCGCAATACAGCAGCTCCCTACACACTGCGGGCGCAGCGTGGCGCGCTTGTATCGGCTCCGCTTACCTGGAGCGAGGTTGAAGCGGGGCACATACGACCATCAGACTTTGCTCTGCGCACATTGTCTGAGCGTGTGCAGATGAAAGGCGATTTGTTTGCTCCAATACTGCAAGGAGGCCAATGGTTGCCTCCTCTGACCACAGGATAAACCCGAATGAGCAAGATACTGATTTTGATGAGCGAAACAGGTGGCGGGCATCGTGCCAGCGCCGAGGCTATACGGGATGCATTTCGGGAGCGATATGGCGCACAATTCCAGGTAGATATGGTGGACTTGTGGAGCCAGCACACGCCTCCGCCTATTAATCAGGTGCCCAAAACATATCGGTTCTTGGTAGATGATGTGCCCTGGTTATACAAGTTTATTTACGAAATCGGCGAGAAAGCAGAACTGATCGACCCACTGATGAAGGTTACAGCAACCTTTCTGTCGCCCTTTATCAAGAGAACTATTGAGGAATATCATCCCGACCTAATTGTGTCTGTTCATCCGCTGATGCAGCAGATCACGTTGGAAGTGTTGTTGCGCATGAAAGGTGCCATACCCTTTGTCACTGTAGTAACTGATTTGATTACCATCCCACCCGTTTGGTTTGACCCTAGGGTCACGCTCTGTTTTGTTCCTAGCGACGAGGGCTACGTTCTGGCGCGGCGCGCAGGGTTAGAGCCTCATCAGCTGCGCCAGTTGGGTTTGCCTATCCGTCCAGCCTTCGCTCAAACTCCCCCGCCTAAATCACTCGTGCGCCAGCAATTAGGCCTGATGCCGGAGGTAAAAGCGGTCTTGATCGCTGGTGGTGGAGAAGGCATGGGACCCGTGGGGGAGATTGCGCGGGCAGTAGCGCAGCGTCTAGCTGTCAATGGTCAAGGTGCAAGGTCACCGGCTGGCCAGTTGGTTGTGATCTGCGGACGCAATCAGGAGTTGCAGAGGGAGCTGAGCGCTTGGGACTGGCCTGTGCCTGCGATCATCAAAGGTTTTGTCGAGAATATCTGGGACTGGATGATGGCCTGCGATTGCATTATCACCAAGGCCGGCCCTGGGACCATTGCCGAAGCCTGTGCCCTTGGATTGCCTATCCTGCTCAGCGGCTACATCCCAGGGCAGGAGTCAGGCAATGTGCCTTACGTGTTGAAGCATGGGATCGGGATCTATGTTACCGAGCCATGGCAGATCGCCGAGGTGATTGCTGGTTGGTTTGGACCGCAACAGGACATCATGGAACAAGTCGCGGCTAACGCGCGCAAGTTGGGTCATCCTCAGGCTACGTTCCAAATCGTTGAGGAGATTGCTAGACTGCTTAGCAGCAACAAATCAGATTCCACCAGTGCCATAACTTGAAGGGGTTAATCACAGACATGTCGGAAGATAAAACCATGCACACTGCGGATTGTATTGTGAACACGCAAGGACTGATACGGCGCTTTGGCACCTTAACAGCCGTGGATGCACTAACCATTGCCGTCAAGTCTGGTGAAGTGTTTGGGCTGGTGGGTCCGAATGGAGCAGGCAAAACAACCGTGATCAAGATGCTGACCACTTTGCTGCCGCCTACCATGGGCAAAGCCAGCGTGGCTGGCTTTGACATTGTTCGCCAGGCAGCAGACGTGCGACGTTGCATTGGCTATGTTCCTCAAGTGCTCTCTGCCGACGGTACTCTAACAGGCTACGAGAATTTGCTTATCTTCGCCAAATTGTATGACATCCCGCGTGCGGAACGCGAGTTGCGGGTGCGTGAAGCACTGGCTTTCATGGGCTTGGCTGATGCCGCGGACAAGTTGGTGCGCAACTACTCCGGTGGGATGATCCGTCGGTTGGAGATTGCACAGTCCATGTTACACCATCCCCAGATATTGTTCCTGGACGAGCCAACGGTTGGTCTTGATCCATTGGCACGTAAAGCAGTGTGGGAGCATATTTGGCAGTTGCGTGCTGATTATGGTGTGACGATCTTTCTGACTACGCACTATATGGATGAGGCCGATAACCTATGCAACCGAGTCGCGATCATGCATCTCGGTAAAGTGGTGGCCCTTGGTACACCGGCGGAGTTGAAAACCTCCATTGGCAATAGCAATGCCACATTGGATCAGGTGTTCACCTACTATACAGGAGATATCTTGGAATCAGGAGGAAGTTACCGTGAGACTTCTCGAACAAGGCGCACCGTCCACAAGCTGGGCTAGCATGGGCCGGCCATCCTTGGGACGTGTGTGGAGAACCATAAACCGGTTTGTCAGCAAGACGTTAACCATTGCTGAGCTGGAGGTGCGCAAACTGCGTCATGACCCCACCGAGCTATTGACACGTGCTGTGCAGCCGGCGCTCTGGCTGCTGGTCTTTGGGCAGGTTTTCACTCAGACGCGCGCAATTCCTACTGGCGATCTGCGCTACATTGATTTCATGACCCCTGGTATCTTGGCACAAAGCGTATTGTTCATTGCCATCTTTCATGGGATTGCAATTATTTGGGAGCGCGATCTGGGGATCGTGCACAAGTTTCTGGTCAGCCCCACGCCGCGTGCTGCGTTGGTGCTGGGCAAAGCGCTATCAGCTAGCGTGCGTGGGTTATCGCAGGCCTTTCTCGTCTATATATTAGCATTGCTTCTGCATGTGAGGGTGTCCAGAAATCCTTTGGCACTGCTAGGCGTACTGGTCACGATCATACTAGGTGCGGCGCTTTTCTCTTCGTTCTCCTTGATCGTCGCCTGCCTAGTGAAAACGCGGGAGCGATTCATGGGCATTGGTCAGGTGCTGACGATGCCGCTGTTCTTCGCCAGCAATGCCATCTATCCAATTTCAGTCATGCCTGCCTGGTTGAGGGTGATTTCGTGTGTCAATCCCCTGACTTACGAAGTAGATGCATTGCGCGCACTGATACTGGCTGGTGGGACAAGCACCTACGGAGTGGGGTTGGATCTGGTTGTCTTGCTGGTGGTGACAGTGCTCTTGGTGATCATCGGCGGACGCTTGTATCCCAATGTCGTGATCTGAGAGTAAGTCCGTAGCAGGTGTTTTAGCGCTGAAAATGCGGTAACTTGATGGGCACAACTGGGTAGTGCGGATTGCAAGCGCCAAACCTATGCTCTGCAAAAAGTTCTGGAGGAGGAACCATGCTATATATGACACGGTTATCTAGTAGGAAGCAGGTGCACTGTGCCATTGTATTTTGCCTAGCGGCAGCAATCCTATTGAGCCTGCTTCATGGGGCAGGTAGTTCTGCCAGCGATGTGCATACGCTGTCCGAGATAGAGATGGAAGTAAGGGGTCAGGTCGGCGGCGCGATCCGCTCGGTGGCCGTGAAGGGGCAATATGCCTACATTGGCCTTGGTCCACGCTTGGCTGTGCTCAATATTTCCAATCCTAGCAGTCCGCAGTTCGTTGGGCAGAGCGAGTGGCTTGCCGATGTTGTGCAGGCGGTGGCCGTGTCCCCTACCTCACCCTCCTATGCTTACGTAGCAGCAGGGAGCGCTGGATTGTGCATTTTCCGTGTCGATGTGCCTGCAAGCCCTGCTAAGGTTGCCTCGTGGCCTGTGCCCGAGCGCAGCCGAGCTATAGGCCTGGCGCTTGACGGGTCATACGTCTACTTGGTTGTAGATGAGCAGGGATTGGGACGATTATATATCCTGGATGTCCACGATGCGCAATCCCCTCGCGAAGTTGCGTATTACGAGACCGAGACATTGACTCGAATATGGGGGGTGGATGTCGTCGCTGGCTATGCCTACGTGGCTGCGGATCAGGCTGGCCTGCATATTGTGGATGTCAGCAATCCTGAGGCACCTTCCCGTGTAGGAGTTCTCGAGACGCCAAGCTATGTCCTTGGCGTTGATGTGGAAGGCAACTACGCTTATGTGGCGATCGAACCATACTGGGATCCAGACGTGGGTAATCAGGTGGATGGATTGTGGGTAGTGAATGTAAGCGACAAAGCGAATCCGCTTAAAGAAGGAGCCTGCCTCATTGAGGGCTACCCAACAAGTGTGCTGGTGAGGAGTTCTTATGCTTATGTAGCAGCGCTGAATGGCGGTTTAGTGATTGTTAACGTCAGCCAGCCTGGGGCTCCATTTAAGGCTGGGCAATATCGGGAGGCATACAATGCTATTGGTGTTGCTTTATCAGATAGATATGCCTATTTAGCAGATAGCGGGGGTGGCTTGCGTGTGATTGATGTAGGGCAGCCAACCAATCCACGCCAAGTGGGCATTTATGCTCAGGCTGGAGCTTTTTACAATCTGGAAGTGATCGGAGGATACGCCTATCTTGCTGATGAGTTCAATGGCTTGCGTGTGGCGCAGGTCAGCAATGCGGCATCGCCAACGCTGTATTCGGTGTGCAATGTCCCTGGTGTGGCGACAGGGGTGACGGTTGGCGGTCGTTATGCCTATATCACGCATATCCCTGTTCTCAGTTTGCCTGATCAGCTGCCTGGGCTAAGTATTATTGATCTACTCAACCTAACCAATCCCAGTCGGGTGGGCTTTTGTGCTACGCCGGATTTTCCTTATGCGGTTCAAGTGCGCGGGAACGCTGCTTTCGTTGCCAATAACCGTATAGGACTGACTATCATGGATGTCAGTACTCCCTCAGCGCCAACCGTGATTACGAGCTGTGATACTCTTGGAGAAGCCCGGGGCGTGGCTATTTCTGACCCGTATGCTTATGTCGCTGATGGCACTGGAGGGCTGCAGGTATTCAATGTGAGCAATTTAGAGCAGCCGCAGTTAGTGGGCTCAAGCGATGCACCGAAAAATGCTTGGAGCGTCGTCGTATCCGGTACTCTCGGTTATGTGGCGGATGGGATACGGGGTCTGCGCATCCTCGACCTCTCTACGGTAAGTCGCCCACGAGAACTAGTCCGCTATCCCACCGACGGCACAACTTATTCGCTCGCTTTGTATGCCCACTATGCCTTGCTGGCTGATGGGTATCGGGTATGGGCGATCAATGTGAGCAGTCATTTCTCGCTCAGCGAAGCCGGGGTGCTCTTGTTGCCGGGACAGGTAACCGATATTGTCGTTAACTGGCCTTATGCCTATGTCGCAGCAGGAGAAGCTGGCCTATTTGTCGTGAGTCTGGAGGTTGTACCTCCTACCCCAACTCCAACGCGTACCGCTAGCCCTACTCCGACCAATACATCTACGCCTACGCTGACGGCAACGGTCACTCCCACACGCACATGGACGCCAACTCCAACCCATACGTTCACGCCCTCGCCAACGAGCACGCCAACGGTGACCAGCACGCCCACACCGCAACAATACTGGCTTTATTTGCCGATCGTTCAACGTGGCGCCAGTGCTAGAACTCTGTCACGCCGGTAAAGGAAAAGCGTTCGATGCACAATGCAGGTACGCGAACCCCTCCATAGAAGCCGCTTCTCAGTTTTGTCTCCGCGCTGATCATCCGCACGTTGGAGAGCGCTTCTAGGATGTTTTGGGTGAAGCGGAGGTTTTTCGTAGCGCCTTTGATCTCGCCATGCTCGATCCAGAAGGTGCCATTACGGGTCATGCCGGTAAGGATGGTTTTGAGAGGGTGGACTGGGTTCACGTAATGAAACCGGGTCACCCACAACCCTTGTTCAACAGAGGCTAGCATTTGTGCTTTGCTATCCGTTCCTGCTTTCATGAACAGATGGCCCGGCAATGGCCCGTAGGGGTTTGGTGCGGGCAAGGCATGGCCGGTGGATTCTTTGCCTTCCTTATTTGCGGTGTAACTGTCGTACACAACTGCTTTTGCCACTCCATCGGCGATGAGGTCCACACGCTGTTTGGGCACTCCCTCGAAGTCAAAAGGCATTGGCAGCCCACTCCCATCCAGTCCATCATCCCAAATGGAGATATTGTATCCGGTTATGCGTTGACCAAACTTATTAGCCATGAAGCTACGTCCTTCTTGCACGGCCAGCGCGCTGAATCCCAGGTAGGATAGGTAGGACAACATCTCTGCCACCGCATATTCTTCGAGGATCACGGTGTACTCGCCTGGTTCGATAGCGTGTGGGTTGCGGCTGCGCAGAGCCTTGTCCACCGCTTCTCGTCCAATCTGCTCCGCATTGATTTCGCGCACGTCGAGAGACGTTGCGCCGGCATAGCCCGAACTATCATCGGACATAATGACAGTGGTGAGATCAGCGACGGTGCTTGGCGCGTAGGCAAACACGCCCAGCGAGTTGCTGACGGCGATTTCCGAACTGGCCGTGGTGAACGCCCCGGAGGCAACTAGCCCATTTTCTTTGGATAGTTGACAGATCGCCGCTACTGCTTTGGCACGTTGTTCTGGAGTAAACTCCGCTGTGGCTTGGACGAATGCGTTCACCGCAGGGATGGGTTTAGGCGAAGGCAGGGAGTGGAAATCAGGGTTCTCTGGCTGTAGGAGGGCAATCTCCACCGCCTTTTCCGTAACGCGGTCCAAGGCAAACTCGCTGAAATCGTTGCCCGAAGCGACCCCGACCTTTTTGCCCAAGACCGCCCGGACGTGGACGCGCACATTGCGTTCGGCAACGTTTTGGTGGATATGGGAATTAGCGAAGCGCGTTAGATAGGTTTCTTCGCTGAACAATAGTACTTCGGTTTGCTCGGCAATGGAATAGGCAAGCACACGCTGTGCAATCCGTTTCATTCTTTCTGGACCTAGCATCGTGGTATCTCTCCTTTGGTATTGGCTTTCGTTACTTTTCTGCAGGCTACAAATCCGAAGTCTTTCACACAATGCCTACGCGCACATGGCGAAAGCGCGCTGGTGCAGCTCCATGTGCAACATGAGCAACCTGAGCTGGTTCCCCTTTTCCACAGTTGGGCAGCCCCCAGATTTGCCAGTATTTCTCGTTGCATATGGCGTCACACGAGCGCCAAAACTCGGGTGTGATGCCCGTGTATGTGGCGTTTTTCAGCATCTGTCCCAGTTTGCCCTTCTTAATTTCATAGGCAAGTTGCGTGCCAAACTGGAAATTCAGTCGCTTGTCATCTATGCTCCAGCTTTTGTTCACCGCCATGTAAATGCCATCTTCGGTGTCGGCGAGAAGATCCTCAAGTTCCCAAGTTCCTGGTTCCAGGTTGATGTTGGTCATGCGGATAAGAGGAATGCGGTTCCAGCCGTCAGCGCGCATTGTGCCATTGCTGCGTTGCCCCAGCATGGCAGCAGTCTCACGGGAGGTGAGATACCCGACGAAAATGCCTTCCTTGACAATGGGGCTGCGTTGCGCAGGTACACCTTCATCATCATAGCCGAAGGTGCCTAGGGCGCTGGGAATAGTGGCATCGGCATAAATATTGACAATGGGTGAACCATATCGGAAAGAGCCGAGTTTATCCAGGGTCAAAAAACTGGTGCCGGCGTAACTCGCTTCCTCGCCAAATACCCGGTCTAGTTCAGAAGGATGGCCACAGGATTCGTGTATTTGCAGGGCTAATTGGGTGGAGTCGAGGATCACGGTGGTGATACCACTCGGACATTGGGGAGCACTCAGAAGGGCTACTGCTTCTTCCGCGATGCGCTGACCGTTCTCCACCAGGTTGAGCTCACGGATGAATTCGTACCCTGCTTTTTTCTGTTGTCTCCCGAAGCTGTTTGGAAAAGAGCGCGTCTGCATTTCGTTTGCGCCAACAGCGGTGGCTTCTATCCCTGCTCCGCTTTCGATAAGGATCTGTTCGATGTAACTGCCCTCGGAACTGGCAAAAACCTTGTTCTCGCGGAGAAAGGCCATGTTGCTCTCCGTTACTGCGATGCCTTTGGCGCGGCGCATCTCTTCATCGGCAGCTAGCAATAGTGCAATCTTCTCCTCTAGCGGAATGGAGAAAGGATCCACCTGCACCGGAGTCTCATAGCGAGCCACGTGTACTTCTGATGGACCGAGATAGACATCGCGGGCTTTGGCGAGGCTGCTGGCGCGTGCGATTTGTGCCGCTTGAGCTGCCACGCGCGCTGCTTCATCCAGGCTGAGGAGCGAACTGCTGGCAAAGCCCCAGGCGCCGTTTACAATTACACGTACGCCAAACCCCTGGTTCTCGTCATGGGAAAGCCCTTCCACGTGTCCATTTTTGACCAGGATGGATTGTGTCTGTTGGTGGACAATGCGTATGTCCGCATAAGTTGCTCCCTGTAATTGCGCCGCGTTGAGCGCTCGCTCAGCGATTTCTTTCACAGTTACCCTCCTTTGTTTGGTGCAGCGATAGCACGAATCAAGCCTGAAGCAGGTAGATTCGTGACTTTTTATGCGTGGTACAATTTGCTCGCAAGCAAATTGTTGAGTACAATTATAATGCGGGTGTTAACCAGCAGCAAGCAGATCGCTGGTCTCGCATCTAATTTTGGGTGATGAAGCATTTGTGGAGAGAGTTACATGCCTCTTTATGAATATATTTGCGACCGATGTCAGTGCAAGTTTGAGTTGTTGCGCAGTTTTAGCAAAGCAGATGAGCCGGCAGTGTGCCCGAATTGTGAGTCTCCGGGTGCACGCCGTCTGCTATCTATTTTTGCCGCGCTGAGCAAAGGCAGTGACGGAACAACCACCAGCGTGGCTGGAGGTGGTTCGTGCGCTGCCTGTGCCGCCACTTCGTGTGCAGGGTGCAAGAAGTAGTGGATAGAAAGTAGGCTCTCCTTTTGCGTTTGACAAAAATTTCCTCTTGTAGTAAACTAGATTAGCGAAATAAATGGACTGAATGGGTTGAGCTTTATGAGTAGTTGCTGGTTAACAGTGGATGTAGTGGATATCCGACGAGCCCGCGAAGAGCCAGACCACCCGTCTGGGTAGCTTCGTTCGGGCTGCATCTTTCACAATCATAGGACGATAGACAGCCAGCTTCCAGACGGAAGCTGGCTCTTTTTATACGCGATGGGTGGCTTTTCCATCGCGTTTCGTTTTTCCTCAGAGTGTTGGAAAAGCCCAAAATCTAAAAAGGAGGAGAAAAATGAAAGGCAAATTCAAAAAAGTGGTGTTAGCGTACTCTGGCGGACTGGATACATCGGTGATTGTGCCATGGCTGAAGGAGAATTATGGCTGCGAAGTGATCACGTTTACGGCCGATGTGGGGCAGGGCGCAGAGGAACTGGTTGGGTTGGAGGAAAAAGCCCTCGCTACTGGTGCTAGCAAGGCGTACATCCAAGACCTGCGCGAAGAGTTCCTGAGAGAATATGCCTTCCCCACCATGCAGGCAGGAGCCATCTACGAGCGCCAATATCTGTTGGGTACTTCATTCGCACGTCCCATCATTGTCAAGTACCTGGTGAAAGTGGCAGAGCAAGAAGCAGCCGATGCCGTTGCCCATGGTTGCACGGGCAAAGGCAATGACCAGGTGCGCTTTGAACTGAGTGTCAAGGCGCTCAACCCTTACCTCCATACCATAGCGCCATGGCGCGAGTGGGAGTTGCGCTCCCGTGAAGACGAACTGGCTTATGCGCGTGCGCACAATATCCCCGTGTCTGCTACGGAAAAGTCCATCTACAGCCGCGATCGCAATCTCTGGCACCTGAGCCATGAGGGAGGCATGCTGGAGGATCCCTGGGTTGAGCCAGAAGAGGACCTCTTTTGCATCACTGTCGCCCCTGAAAAAGCACCGGACAAACCGCATTATTTGACCATTGATTTTGAGCAGGGCGTTCCGGTGGCTATTGATGGCGTGGCGATGGGACCGGTGCAGCTTCTCACGCAGCTCAATGAACTAGGCGGTGCTCACGGCGTAGGACGCGTGGACATGGTGGAGAACCGTCTGGTAGGCATGAAATCACGCGGGGTGTACGAAACCCCAGGTGGCACAATCCTGTATACTGCCCATCAGGGGCTCGAAAGCATCTGCCTGGATCGGGAGACGCTGCACTACAAGGAGTTGGTTGGGCACCGCTATGCTGAGCTGGTATACTATGGGCTGTGGTTCACTCCCTTGCGTGAGGCGCTGGATGCTTTCGTGGCCAAAACCCAGGAGCGGGTCACTGGTACTGTGCGCGTCAAGCTCTACAAGGGGAGCTGTGTCGTGGTAGGGCGCAAGTCGCCATTCAGCCTCTATCGTGAGGACTTTGCCACCTTTGGCCGGGATGTCGTCTATAACCAAAACGATGCCGCCGGGTTTATCAATCTGTTCGGTCTGCCGCTGAAGGTCAAGGCATTGGTTGATCGCCAGAATGGACAGGCGCCGTGGCCAGCCCAGTTGGAGATCCAGCGCGATTAGGGGGATAAAACAAGCAGTGAGAGTGACAAGGGGGTCACTCGTTGCTCATGAGGCGTGACTGGGAAAGGAGGAAAGGCAATGATGCTGTGGGGAGCACGATTTGCTAAAGCGATGGATGAGAAGACGAGATGCTTCAATGACTCCATTGCCTTTGACCGACGGCTGTATGCTGCTGACATCAAGGGAAGCATAGCCTACGCTAGCGCTTTGATGCGGGCAGGATGGCTCACCGCTGAAGAGTGTAGCCAGCTCATCGCTGGCCTGGAACAGATACGGCGTGAATTCGAGAGGGAATCATTTCAGTTTCATCCTGATGACGAAGACATCCACACTGCTGTCGAGCGGCGGCTTACGGAGTTGTTGGGTCCTGTGGCGGGTAAATTGCATACCGGGCGATCGCGCAACGATCAAGTGAGCACCGACCTGCGTCTCTACCTGATGGAAGAGATGGCTCGCTTGCGCCAATATCTAGCTGAATTACAGGGAGCTATCCTAGATAAAGCCGAGTCCTGTCTGGACATCATCATGCCCGGTTACACGCACTTGCAGCCGGCGCAGCCAGTGCTTTTCAGCCATTGGCTGATGTCTTTCTTTTGGAAGTTTCAGCGCGACCGCGAACGGCTGAGCGACGTGCAGCAGCACACAGCCATATTGCCCTTGGGCGCAGGGGCGCTGGCCGGAAATCCATTCGGCATTGACCGCCAGGCCCTCGCGGCCGAATTGGGCTTTGCCGCTATTGCGGAGAACAGCATGGATGCCGTCAGTGACCGCGATTATGTGGTGGAATTCTTGGCTTGGGCGGCTTTGCTGCAAGTTCATCTCAGCAATCTGGCGGAAGACCTCATTCTGTGGAGCAGCCACGAGTTTGGCTTTGTGCAGTTGGACGATGCCTATTGCACCGGCTCCAGCCTGATGCCGCAGAAGAAAAATCCGGACACGCTGGAGTTGATGCGCGGCAAGAGCGGGAGAGTGACAGGGCATTTGATGGGCGCGTTGATGATGCTTAAAGGACTTCCATCCGGCTACAACAAGGATTTACAGGAAGATAAGGAAGCCATTTTCGACACAATAGACACGTTGTCCTTGGAACTACCTATCGCTGCCGGGGTTATCTCGACGCTGCGAGTGAACGCGGCGCGCATGTCCGCGGCGTTGGACGAGGCGATGCTGGCCACTGACCTGGCCGATTACCTGGTGCGCAAAGGCGTGCCCTTTCGCCAGAGCCATTACCTGGTAGGGCGAGCGGTGAAAAGAGCAGAAGCACTGGGCGTAACCCTGCGCGAACTGGATTTAGCCGAGTACCAAGCCATCCACGCGGCATTTGCAGAGGACCTCTACGCCGTCTTTGATTACCGCCAGTCGGTGGAGCGCCGCGATGTACAGGGAGGCACAGCACCAACTGCAGTTCGTGCGCAGATAAAAAGGGCGCGGGAGTTGGTGAAGGAGGGTGGGGAGTAAGAGCTCACCTATGGCTCCTTTGTTGCGCTCGGGGCAGGCTCTATCCCAATGTGAAACAATGCGTCAGAAGATGAGCGCTTGTGCGCGGAGCAAAAAGGAAAAGCCTCTGCGCTCTCGGCGTGCTCCGCGGTAAAAGTAGCCTGCCTCACCCCCAAAACCCTTTGCTGCGCTCAGGGCAGGCTCTCTCCTGCGTTGTAGTAGAGGAGTGTATTCTGCCTAGACTTGAGAATCCAGCGGCGACAGCAGGGTTTGCTTTTTTAACCAGTTATGTTATCATTTTGGGGCGTCTGTGATCATGTCGGACGAAAGGAGCAAACCTGATCATGCGAGTTATTGACATAATAAACAAAAAACGCGATGGCGGAGAGCTGTCTAGGGAAGAAATCGAGTTCATGGTCTTGGGGTTCACGCGCGGTGACATACCCGATTATCAAATGTCAGCCTGGATGATGGCCATCGTGTGGCGGGGCATGACCGAGCGGGAGACCGTGGATCTAACTCTGGCTATGGCTCGCTCTGGAGAGATACTGGATTTGTCAGATGTCGCTCCGCTGGTCCTGGATAAGCACTCTACGGGCGGGGTAGGGGACAAGACCACGCTGGTGGTAGCTCCCCTGGTGGCTGGCCTGGGCTTACCGGTGGGCAAGATGTCCGGACGCGGGCTTGGTTTTTCCGGTGGCACTTTGGATAAATTGGAATCCATTCCGGGTTTCAATGTGAATTGGACCCGCGAGCAATTTAAGGCTTTGTTGAAAACTCACGGCATTGTTGTGGCGGGACAATCGGCGGATCTGGCTCCGGCCGATGGCAAGATGTACGCCTTGCGCGATGTTACCGCCACGGTGGAAAGCCTGCCGCTGATTGCCAGTTCGGTAATGAGCAAGAAGATCGCGGCGGGCGCCACTGCCATTGTGCTGGATGTCAAGACAGGGCGAGGAGCATTTATGAAGACGGAACAGGAAGCCATTGCCTTAGCCGAAACGATGGTCAAGATAGGGCGCGGCGCAGGACGACGTATGGCCGCCGTCATTTCGGACATGGAGCAGCCTTTGGGCTATGCCGTGGGGAATGCGCTGGAAGTTGCTGAGGCTATTGCCACTTTACAGGGGCGCGGCCCTGCCGATTTCACCGAGCATTGCTTGGTGATCGCAGCAGAGATGCTCCTCTTGGCTGAAAAGTGCCCTGATGCGGAGACAGGCAAAGCGCAATTGCAGGAGTCCATCGCATCTGGGCGGGCCGTTGCCAAGTTTCGGGAGTGGGTACGTGCGCAAGGCGGCAACGAGCGAGTCGTAGAGGATACCACGATCATGCCTCAGGCGCGCCTCATCCAAGTCCTGCCTTCACCTCAGAGCGGCTATGTGGCTAAGGTAGATGCCATGGGGATTGGTCTGGCTACCGTTGCTCTTGGCGCAGGGCGGCAGAAGAAAGGCGAAGCGATTGACCATGCGGTTGGGGTGGTGCTCAAGAAGAAGGTAGGCGACCGCGTGGACAAGGACGAACCGCTGCTGGTCATCCATGCCAACGATGAGGGCAAACTCGCTGAAGCAAGGGAACAATTGCTGGCTGCCTATGCCTGGAGCGATGCACCCGTTCAGCCCGCGCCGCTGATCCGACGGATTATCCGGTAGATAGGCCCATTGTCAGGCCTCAGATAGACACCTATGCACGGCTGGCAACGTCTTTGATGGCTTCGATGATCTGGATGTAGCCAGTACAACGACAGAGATTGCCGGAAATGGCGCGGCGAATTTCCTCCTCGGTAGGGTGGGGATTCTGCCCAAGCAGGGCTACGGCGGCGAGCACCATACCTGGTGTGCAATAGCCACACTGCACTGCCCCGTGTTCGAGGAAGGCGCGCTGCACCGGGTGCAGTTCACCGTTCTTTGCCAGTCCTTCGATCGTGAGCACACGGCGTCCTGCTGCTTTCAGCGCAGGATAAATACAAGAATTCACTGCCTGCCCATCTATCAGGACCGTGCAAGCGCCACATTCTCCTTCCTCACAGCCAATCTTGGTGCCGGTTAGACCTAACTGCTCGCGCAGCACATGTGCCAGTGTTGCAAAGGGTTGCACCTCAACTTGCACATCTTGGCCGTTCAGGTTCATTTTAAGTTGGTACGTCTTGGCCATGGTTTCTACCCCCTTGCTGCTTCTATGGCCCTGAGCAGGGCGCGTCTGGTCAACACACGGATAAGCTCTCGGCGATATTCCTTGCCGGCGCGGAGCAGGCTAGAGCGTGGTTTGCTCTCCAGCACTGCGGCTTCAACTGCCTCCGTCAGCGTATCCTGGTCGATAACGCGGTTCTTGAGCACTGCTTCTGCTTGCTGTGCCCGGAATGGCATGGGTGCGACCGGTCCAATGCTGATGCGTACATCCCGCATGCGCACCCCCTCAGCATCCAGCATGACGCGCACGCCGACATTGATCAGCGGCAAAGCCAGCGCCTTACGACGCGCCAGTCTCTCGAAAGCCGAGGCTTCCCGCGGCCCATGGGCACGAAAACGAAAGGCGGTGATCATCTCTGAACTGGCATCTACACGTGAGACACCGGGGCTGACGAACAGGTTTGCTAATGCTACCCATTGGCGACCAGTCAGGTTGGCGATCTCTGCTTCTGCATCCAGTGCCAGCAGGGCAATGGCACCATCGGCTGCCGGTTGGGCATTGACGATATTGCCTGCCAATGTGCCAACATTGCGAATCTGGGGGGAGCCTACCCAGGACGCAGCTTCAGCCAGGACCGTAGCGCGCTGACGGATCAAGGCGGAGCGCTCGATTTGGGCAAAGGTAACGGCTGCACCGATGACGATGTACGAATCTTGCCAGCGAATTTCATTCAAGCCAGGTATGCGTGTGATATCTACCAGGCAGCGGGCTTTTCGCTCACCATGCTGCAGTTGGAGGACAAGGTCAGTGCCACCAGCGATAAGCCGTCCCTCTCCACGCAGGGAGGCCAAAGCCGCGAGCGCCTCCTCCACGGTAGACGCCAGAATGTACTCCTCACAGCTCATCTCTGTCTCCTTTCGTGCAAAGCTTAACCGAAGTGTGTTTCGTTGTCAAATAGTGCTTATTTCTTCCGACGCAGGTACAGGATTGCTTCCAGAACCCCTCCACTGATGGCCAGAGCCTTATCAGAGATGGTAAAGCAGTGCTCCACAGTGCCGCGCGGATCGATATCTCCAACCTTTTGTCCCTCGTGGACAGATAGCCCGTTATGCAAAAGCCCTCGCAGGACACCGGAGATACTGGCTAAGACGGGTTGCTCTGCGACATAGGCCACAGTCTGCCCGGCTTCCACTTGGTCACCGATGCGTAAGAGACCGTGGAAGGTGCCAGCGCAAGGTGCCCACAGCACCCGCTCGCGACCGTAGCCTTGCACTAGGCCGGGTATATGCGTATCCGGCTCGGCGCTGCCTTGCAAGATCACACGACCTAGGTTATGTCCGCGCGCGGTCTCGATAACGGCATGTACATCCTGTCCAGCAATAAAGCCCGGCCCCAAGCCAATGACGATGGGCGCTTGCGTAATGGTTGTGCCCAAGTTGCGTTTGGCCATGCGTGCATCCACGATGACATCGGGCTGGAGAGTAGAGATGAGTTCGCCCTCCGGGTCCACGATGACTGGTACAATTCCTTGTGCTAGAAACTCCTCGATCTCTGCTAGGTCATGAGTCAGCCTTGCTTCTACGCCTTCCACTGCCATGCGACCTTCGTACACTGCTGAAGCGAAGGCAACAGTGCGTCGAATGACCAGCGGCTGGGCTAGTTCCGCAATGATCACCTTGAACCCCGCGCGGTGCAGACGATAGGCCACTCCCGTGCCCAGGTCACCGCCCCCTCTGATTAGGACGACCATCTCCTCGAGCGTTTTCATGGCACCTTTGCTGGCTACCACTCCCTTACCACCAATCATTTGCAGACCTATTCACCCAGAGCATCCAGTGCTTGGGTTAGGTCAGCGATGATATCCGCGGGCTCCTCGATGCCTACGGATAAGCGCACGAGATCCGGCGCGATGCCTTGGCGTTGTTTCTCCTCGTCGCTCAGCCAGCGGTGTGAAGAATGGGCTGGATAGAGGATCAGGCTGTAGACGTCCCCCAGGCTAGTAGCAGGCACGATGACGCGCAGAGCGTTCATAAAGCGGAATACTTTTTCCTGATCTGCCCCTTTGATCTTGAAGGAGACCATGCCACCGAATAGATTGCAGGGAAACAAGCGCCGGCTAAGGGTGAACTGCGGGTGGGTTGGGAGGCTGGGATAGAACACTTGACTGACCCGTGGGTGGGACTGCAGGAAATGAGCCACGAGGTTGGCATTCTGGCTGTGTTGGCGCATGCGCAGGACGAGAGTTTTCAAGCCGCGCAGGATAAGCCAGGCCTCATTTGGCCCCAATACGTTGCCCAGCAGTTTTCGTATCTCGCGCATCGCTCGGCTCTGCTCGGCGGAAGCGGCAACAAGTCCGCCCATTGCATCCCCATGGCCGCTGAGGTATTTCGTCGCGCTATACACGACATAATCCGCACCATGTAAGGCTGGCCGATATAGGCATGGCGTGGCAAAAGTATTGTCCACAATGAGCCGAGCCCCGCCCTCATGGGCCAGCTTAGCCAGGGTGGGGATGTCAGCAACTCGGAGCAAGGGATTGGAGATGGTCTCTACGAAAAGGACGGCTGGTTTTGTTTCGGCAATGGCCTTGGATACAGCGCTCAGGTCAGTCATGTCCACTGTGTGAACATGCACTCCCTGTGCCGGGAATATCTGCGTCAGCAGGGAATGCGTCCCACCGTAGAGGTCCTGAGCCATGAGCACAGTTTTGCCAGCAGTAGCGCCTGAGGCCAGCAATGCCAAATGAACTGCCGCCATGCCCGAGGCGCAAGCTACGGCAGATTCTGTGCCTTCCAACCGGGCGATGGCTTCCTCTAAAGCGGTTACGGTGGGGTTGGCGAAGCGGCTATAGACGTAACCTGAGCGTTGACCTGCAAAGACAGCGTCGAGTGTGTGCATGTCTTCGTAGAGATAGGTGACTGCATGGTGTATCGGTGTGGTTATGGGCGTATAATCGGGGACACTGGCCCGCTCGCCAGCGTGCACGGCCAGCGTCGCCATGCTGAGTTCTTTCATCATCTTTTACCTCCTGGCAAGTGGGTTGCTTAGCTAGTTCCCAGTATAGCGCAGGACTGGCAGAAAGGCAAAGATTCTCGGTACCAAAATCTTTTGGTAGAATAATGACAACACACAACACGTAATACGAGGTAGGATCACATTCAGGAGGAATCACATGTCCGATGAGGAAAATCTTACGCCAGTGGAGAGAACAATCCGCGAGCGGCGCTCTGTGCGACAATACCGGTCGGATGCGGTGCCACGGGACTTGATCCTGCGCGTGCTGGATTCGGCGCGCTGGGCGCCTAGTGCCGTGAATCGCCAACCGTGGCATTTTGTCGTCGTTACACAGCCGGAACGCCGCTCTGCATTGGCTGAAAGCGCGCGGATCGCGGGCATCGTGCCTCGTCATGTCGCACGGGCACCGGTGCTTATTGCGCTATGCGGTGATGAACGGCGCAGTAGCTGGTATGTCCATGATTGTTGCCTGGCTAGCCAGAATCTCATGCTGGTAGCCAAAGCCTTGGGACTGGGGACATGCTGGATTGGCGCCTTTGATGAGGAGCGGGTTGCAGAAGTGCTTGCTCTGCCCGAGGGCGTACGGGTTGTTGGCCTGATCACGCTGGGCTACCCAGTACATGCTGAGCAAAAGCCCACTCCACGCTTGCCTCTGCAGCAGATAGTCCATTGGGAAGGATTTGGGCCTCCAGGATCATGGGGACGTCGCGCTGCTCGCCTGGGTCAAAGCGGCGTGCTTTCGTTATGGCGTCGCATTGGCGATTTCCTGGGCTTGGGAGCGATCAAACACGGTATTCGTCCCGATGACAAAGGCTAAACCAAGAACAGCGAGCAACGCCATTGCGAGCCGCCGCAGGCAGCGAATAAAAACCCTCACCCTCGGCCCCTCTCCGCAACTGCGGAGAGGGGCCGAGGGTGAGGCCACGCTCCAAGCGGACCCCAGTCCGCTGTCATCAATCAAGAAACCAGGTTTCTGGGAGAAACCTGGTTTCTCTCAAGAGAAGGCGGCTAGAAAAGCCGCCTTATAGGTGTTCTATGCTTGGCGCAAGCGCATACTGCAGTTGCTCGTAAATCGCTATCCTATTATAATAAATATTTGCCTAAGATTGTATTGACGGAATAGCACATTTGTGCTATACTTCGTGTTAACGGTAAGTTAGTTTTTGCATCGTTTGGGCACGTGCAGAATGGCAGGAGACTGTAATGCCTCAGAATAAGATTATCGTGCGCGGTGCGCGCGAGCATAATCTCAAAAATATCGATGTAGAGATCCCGCGAGACAAGTTTGTTGTCATTACGGGCATTTCTGGCTCTGGCAAGTCTTCGTTGGCTTTTGACACGCTCTATGCCGAGGGTCAACGCCGCTACGTGGAATCGCTTTCGGCTTATGCACGCCAATTCCTTGGCCAGATGGAGAAGCCAGATGTGGACTCGATCGAGGGCTTGTCGCCGGCTATCAGCATTGACCAGCGCGGGGCAGGGCATAACCCACGCTCCACGGTGGGCACGATTACCGAGGTTTACGATTACTTGCGCTTGCTGTATGCGCGCGTGGGTATACCCCATTGTCCACAATGCGGTCGAGTGGTAGCTCGTCAGAGTGTTCCCCAGATCGTGGATGCGGTACTGGCTTTGCCCCAAGGCAGCCGTATCATGATCCTGGCGCCGCTGATCAAAGACCGCAAGGGTGAGCATAGGCGCATCTTTGAGGATATACGGCGTTCTGGGCTGGTCCGTGTCCGGGTCAACGGCGAGATACGCGATGTGAACGAGGAGATCGCGCTAGACCGTTACAAGATGCACACTATTGAAGCAGTCGTGGATCGGCTAGTGATACAGAACCCGGAGGATCAAGAGACAGGTACAGATCGACTGCGGCTTGCTGATTCAGTAGAGACGGCGCTGAAATTGGGCGGGGGCATGGCCAAGGTGGTGCTGGAGGATGGCACTGAATACCTCTATTCGGAGCATTTGGCCTGTGGCTACTGTGGTATCAGCCTGCCCGAGATCGAGCCACGGACCTTTTCCTTCAACAGTCCGCACGGAGCCTGCCCTGCCTGTACGGGGCTTGGCACCTTGCTCGAACTTGACCCAGACTTGGTCATTCCGGATAAAAGCCTCTCCCTCAGCGAAGGTGCGCTGGATCCGAGTCCTTGGAACCTGGCACGCAATGCAGATGAGGATAGCTATATTGCGCAATTGCTGGAAGCGGTGGCCGAGCACTATGGCTTTAGCATGGAGACGCCCATACAGGATCTGAATTCCAAGCAATTGCAAGCGTTGCTCTATGGCTCTGGGGATGAAGTGATTACATTGCGTTATCGTAACCGCTATGGCTATCTGCGTGAGTATGAGACGACCTTTGAAGGTGTCATTCCCAACCTGAAGCGTCGTTACCAGGAGACAACCTCGGATTACAGCCGTGCCCTGATCGAATCCTACATGTCCACACGTCCATGCCCCGTATGTCAGGGCAAACGTCTGAAGCCGGAGAGCCTTGCCGTGACTGTAGCCGGCAAGTCCATTGTGGAAGTAACTGCCCTTTCCGTGGTAGAAGCGATGAAGTGGGTGGATAGCCTTTCAGAAGTGCTCACGCCACGGGAGAAAACCATTGCTCACCAGGTATTGAAGGAATTAAAGTCCCGGCTCAAATTCATGGTGGATGTGGGGCTGGACTATTTGACCCTGGATCGTACCGCAGCCACGTTGTCGGGGGGAGAAGCACAACGCATCCGCCTGGCGACGCAGATCGGCTCGCAGTTGATGGGTGTGCTCTATATTTTGGATGAGCCTAGCGTTGGTCTCCATCAACGCGACAACCGCCGCTTGATTGATACTCTGATGGGTATGCGTGACCTGGGCAATACGCTTATCATAGTGGAGCATGACGAGGAAACCATCCGCTCAGCAGATTATATCGTTGACCTGGGGCCTGGGGCAGGTGAGATGGGGGGGCAGGTTGTAGTAGCTGGTTCGTTGGCGGATGTCATGGCCTGTCCGCACTCTATCACGGGGCAATACTTGCGCGGCGATAAAACCGTGCCCGTGCCGAAACGACGCCGACCAGGGAATGAGAAGGTGCTGGAGATTTTGGGCGCAGCAGAGAACAACCTGAAGAACATTGACGTCCGTATTCCGCTAGGCAAATTCGTGTGCGTAACAGGAGTATCTGGTTCGGGCAAGTCGAGCTTGATCATCGAGGTTCTGTACAAAGCGCTGGCGCAATATTTCTATCATAGTAAAGAGCGGCCAGGAGCACATCAGGGCATTCGTGGCATCCAATATCTGGATAAGGTGGTTGACATTGACCAATCGCCTATTGGGCGCACACCGCGTTCCAACCCTGCTACCTACACCAACGTGTTTACACCCATCCGCGAGTTGTTCGCGTCCTTGCCTGAGGCCAAGATGCGTGGCTATCGTCCAGGGCGTTTCTCGTTCAATTTGAAGGGAGGCCGCTGCGAGGCATGTCAGGGCAATGGCATCATTCGCATCGAGATGCAGTTCCTGCCCGATGTCTATGTCCCCTGCGAGGTTTGTCATGGACGTCGCTACAACCGCGAGGCATTGGAAATCAAGTTTAAAGGGAAGAGCATTGCCGATGTGTTAGATATGAGTGTGGATGAGGCTTTGCGCTTTTTCGAGAACATACCAGCTATTCGGCGCAAGTTGCAGACGCTGTACGATGTGGGTTTGGGATACATTCGTCTTGGACAACCTGCCACAACCTTGTCTGGGGGCGAGGCGCAGCGCATCAAGTTGTCCCGGGAGCTATCGCGTAAGGCCACCGGTCGCACGCTGTACATCTTGGATGAACCAACGACGGGGTTGCATTTTGCGGACATTGCTCGTTTGCTGCAAGTGTTAAATCGTTTGGTTGACGCGGGCAACACAGTGGTCATCATCGAGCATAACATGGACGTCATCAAGACGGCGGATTGGATCATTGACCTAGGGCCAGAGGGAGGGGATGCTGGCGGTTGGGTGATTGCCGAGGGGACGCCCGAGGAAGTGGCAGAGATGGGTCATTCGTACACGGGGCAATTTCTCAAGAAGGTGTTGAGGAGGGCAGGTTGACCTTCGTGTAGTCATTA
Source organism: Chloroflexota bacterium (assembly GCA_014360905.1). Taxonomy (NCBI): domain Bacteria; kingdom Bacillati; phylum Chloroflexota; species Chloroflexota bacterium. The sequence continues at coordinate 49,203 of JACIWW010000001.1, read as the reverse complement.
CACGCAGTTGCCCCAATGAACTAGGAATAAGACCAATCCGGAAACGCGGATTATGCTATGCGAAACTATTTGAGGTACTTGTCGAGCAGTAGCCTCAGTTGTGTTCTGGTTGTATCAGGAATGACATCGCGCTGGGTAATGATCGCTGCGGACAAAGCCGTCGCGCATTTGCAGGTGCGTTCTTTCTGCGCCGCAACCATCGGCGCCAAGTAGGTGAGTGCCTTCTTTGTCGTTGCAGCATTGGCCATCAGGTTCTCAATTAACATGGCTACGGTCACAGGCTCCTCGGTTTCGTGCCAGACGTCATAGTCTGTTACGTGGGCCATAGCAGCGTAGCAAATTTCTGCCTCGCGAGCCAGTTTTGCTTCCGGAAGAGCCGTCATGCCAATGATATCCACACCCCATTGCCGGTAAATGCGCGATTCGGCTTTGGTCGAGAACTGAGGTCCCTCGATGACCAGGAATGTCCCTCCTTTGTGCACCGTTGCGCCGGTCTTTTGCACTGCCTGATACACCAGTTCGCTCAGGATAGGGCAATACGGCTCATCGAAACTGATATGCACTACCAATCCATTGCCAAAAAAGGTGCTAGGTCTGCCCTTGGTACGATCGAAGATCTGGTCGGGGATGACAATGTGCCGCGGAGCAAGTTCCTCCCGCATGCTACCGCATGCACTGATGGAAACAATGTACTGCACGCCCAGGGACTTGAGGGCGTAGATGTTAGCCCGAGCATTCACTTCGCTGGGCATGATGCGGTGACCACGCCCATGACGAGGCAAGAAAGCCACGCGTACGCCGGCTAATGTGCCCAGCACAATCGCATCGCTCGGATCGCCAAATGGCGTTTTGATCTGCACTTCTTTGACATCTTGCAGCGCTTCGATGTCATAGACACCGCTGCCTCCAATCACACCCAAGATTGCTTGTTCCATTCCTGTCCTCCTGCGTTGATTTCGAAACATCAATTACCCCGCATGGCAGCGGGACAAAACTTCTAACATACAAGAGCGAAGGTATTATAAGCGATAAGGTCTAGATGTCAAACACAACACAAGGAGGGTTTCAGACCTGACGTTGCCGACGGCGAGCAAGCAGGCGTAGCACGCGGGCATGACGTTCACGGGTCAGGGGATAAAACCAGGTTACCACAGCAACCATGGCCAGCAAGAAGGTCCCAATAGGCCCAATCAACATGCGGATTGCGGTCAAAGTGATTGGTGCTTGCTGGAACTGGATCGCACCCTTGGGCGGTGATTGGTAGCCAAACCACCCCAGCACTTGCAGTGCGAAGAAGATGGCTAATGCTCCAGCCAACTTGCGCACAAAGTTTTTGATGCCGTAGTAGATTCCCTCGCGACGACGGCGCGTGCGCAGTTCATCCCATTCGATCACATCGGGGAAAATAGCATCAGGGAGGGCATGGGCCGCAGAAACACACAATCCAGACAACAGTGCCAGCGCGATGATCAAGTTCATTTGCCCAGGTTGCACCATGAGAACAAAAGCTTGCACTACTGCCCAGGCGCTCATTGCGAGGAAATAAGCGGTACGTTTGCTGAAACGATGGGATAACCAGGTCCACAAAGGCAAGGCTACCACGGCAGTGATCAATAGCAATCCCAAGACTACCGATTCCAGAGCGATTTCTCCACCAAAAAGGTTAATTGAGGCGAGCAAATTACCTTGAGCGACCCAATACAGCAGGAAAAAGGGCAACACCATCGCTACCAGGTCGAAAATGATCCAATTCAGCATATAGATCGCAACGGCGAAACGGAAGGGGATATTGCTCCAAAGTGTCTGCACGAGACTGCGGATGGAAACGGGCTCTATGGCTTGGATGCGCTGAGCAAAACGCTCTCGTATGACAAAGAAAATCAGCAGAAAAGGCAAAGTGGCCAGTCCGCCAAATAGAGCTGCGACCGTCAGATACCCTTGCTGTTGGGACAATCCTGCTCTGAGCACTGCTTTCACAATCATGGGTGCAGATATGGCTGTGATCAACGAAGCCAGCAAGTTGAAGAACATGCGATAGCTGGCTAAGGAGGTGCGCTCATCGTAATCAGGGGTGATCTCGGGAGTGAGGCTGACATACGGAACAGATACCAGGGTTTGCATTGTATCGCTAATCATAAAAGCGAGCATTACCGTGATCATCAGGGCAATCTGACTTGACCACGGGGGTGCCCACCAGAGGAGCAAAAAACTCAAGCCAAAGGGAATGGAGAAAAAGAGCAAAAATGGCCGGCGACGTCCCCAGCGGGTTTTCAGGTTATCGCTGATTGCCCCGACCAAGGGGTCGTTGATGGCATCCCAGATAGTGCCCAACAGAGCGGCAATGGAAGCCAGGCGCGCCTCTAGTCCAACTACATCGGTGAGGAATATCGCATAGAAAATCTGGCGCAAAGTGCCATAGCTGGCATAGCTCCATTCACCTGAGCCATAGATAAGCTTGATCCACAAGGCAAGGCGGTGTGGCTTCTCTAGCTCCACAGAATGGGGCATTGTTTCGTGGCTCGATTGTGTGCTCACCTATATTCCCTCCTTTCTGTTGGGCAGGGTATGGTTTTGAGGTGGAACTTATCTCTCTGGGCTTGTCAGGCGATCCAGCAAATCGAGAACTAATTCGCGCAAATCGCCACGGTTCGGCAGTGAACCCATCATACCATATATTGCAGCTGAGCGCTGTGGTAGCCCTGTACCTTTTCCTCCCAGCAATGCCGAAGCACGAGAGGTCAGCCAACTGACTAGTTTCTCCGGCAACAACCTGGCAGCAACATTGGCTAAAGTGAGCATCACGCTGCTCCCGATTTTCTGTAGGCTGGGCTTTTTGGCTAGTTTCACTGCATCCGCCAGGTCTTGCAAGAAGAGATCGGCCACAGCAGCATGAGCAGGTGTAACCGTCAGGTGCAGGCTGGGGGGAAACTGTTGCCGATCGAGGTGCCAACCGCGCAAGGCCATTTCATCGCCAATCTCATAGATATTCAGCTTATTGGATGCAATGGCCATGATGCTCATCTCTGGTTCGCCCAGGATGTGGATGCCAGGGATATCTGCAATGCCTTGACGGAGCTTTAAGGCGGTCTTCATCACTGTATCTGCCAAGGCCAGGTATCCTTCTTCGCCCAGGAAGTGCATCAAGGCCCAGGCAGCGGCGATAGGCCCGGCGGGCCGGGTGCCGGCCATGGTAGGTGAGATGTAGATGCCGCCTGGCCAATCCGTATGAACGAAGAATTGATAGCGACGAAAATCTCTATTACGGTAGAGGATAACCGATGCGCCCTTGGCGGTGTAGCCGTACTTGTGCAGGTCCGCTGAGATGGAGGTTACGCCAGGCACCTGGAAATCAAATTCTGGTACCGGGTAGCCCAGGCGACGGACGAATGGCAGCATCATCCCGCCCACACAGGAGTCTACGTGAAACCAGAGGCCGCGTTCCTGAGCGAGTTGAGCCAGCTCGGATATAGGGTCCATTACTCCATGGGGGTAGGAGGGGGCAGAGCCGACCAGGAGGATGGTACGCGGAGTAATGGCTCTGCGTGCAGCCGCTATATCGGCACGGAAATCATTGCCTACGGGGAAATGGACTGGCTTTACTCCAAAATAGTGTGCTGCTTTCTCCAGAGCGGGGTGAGCCGTGATGGGCAAAACCATCTCTGGGCATTGAATATCAGGTTTGTGAGCACGCGCCCAATCCCTGGCTGCCTTCACTGCCATCAGGAGGCTCTCTGTGCCTCCCGAAGTCATGTTGCCCACGACGTTGTCATCACCACCCAGTAAAGCGGCAACCATGGCTACGACTTCTGTCTCCAGTCGGCGCAGGCTGGGAAAAACAGTGGGGTTGAGCGCGTTCTCGGAGAAGAACAGGGAGTAGGCTTCTTTCAGTAGTTCCGTTATTTCATCGTTGGCATAGTACACCAGGCTGAAGATACGACCCTGCTGCCATTGGACATCCTCCTGGCGGAGGGCTTTCATCATTGCCAGGATTTCTTCCTTGCTCTTGCCCTTGGGTGGGAGGCGAATGTGGGTTTCATCCACAGCGGGACATCTCCGCTAGATAGCCTGTTATAATGCGGCGATACTACTAACCAAACAGTGGAGATGGCGGGAATCGAACCCGCGTCCGAAGAGTTCGGCTGGAGACATCCTACAAGCTTAGTCGGTTTTTTGCTCTCGCTCCATGCACCTCAACCGACAGAGTTGCTCTGGAGCCAGCTGATCCCTCGTTGGAGGGTCTTAGGCTGCCTTTATCAGCATGGAGGCAGCTGCACTCCGGTTCCTATGACGCCCAATCCCACTCCACCGGCAGCGAGAGGGGGATGGACGTGGCCATTCTTAGTGGCCAAAGCGTGCGCTTACGCTAGATTGCTTTACGCAGCCATGGCGTAAGCATACGCCGGTGTTCGTGCTGTATTGGCACTTATTGTTTGCCCCTGTTTTACGAGGTGGAGGCACCTCTGCTTGCAGTCTCGAGCCAGCCCTCCCCGTCGAGACCTGTCATCCCCATAGCATTATTATATACTGAATTTGCAAAAAGAGCAAATAAGCAAAGATACAATCACTAGCGACGTCGTTTCAGCTCCTGTTCCATGAGGCGCTGCGTTTCTCGCTTGGCAATTGCTTCTCTCTTGTCGTAAAGCTTCTTACCTCGTGCCAGGGCAATTTCTACCTTCGCCCGATTGTTCTTCAGATACAGCCTCAGCGGCACAATAGTCAAGCCCTTTTCCTGGACTGCGCTCTGTAGGCGGGCGATCTCACGGCTGTGCAGCAGTAGCTTGCGATCTCGGCGCGGGTCGGGGTTTTCCCTGCTCCCCGCGGCGTACGGGGCAATATGGACGTTTATAAGCCAAGCCTCGCCGTTTCTAATCTGCACGTAGCTATCGCGCAAGTTGACCCGACCAGCACGCACCGATTTGATCTCTGTGCCAGTCAGGGCAATGCCTGCCTCCTGAGTATCCTGGAGGAAATAGTCATGATAGGCTTTGCGGTTGGTGGCAATAACTTTGATTTCGCTCATTGCACTTGGGAAAGCAAGTAGGAAATTGCCCGCTCCAGTTGCGGGTCACGCAATGCCTGCCAATCGTCAGAAGTTATTTCTACTTCGATATCTGGGGTTAAGCCTTGTCCTTCTATAGCGCGGTTCGCGGGCGTGTACCAACGACGGATAGTCACCTGCAGAGCCGAGTTGTCGCTCAAGCGTTCGGTGATCTGCACCGAGCCTTTGCCAAAAGTCTGCTCCCCGATCAACACGCCGCGCTTGTGATCCTGAATGGCACCAGCAAGGATCTCTGCGGCACTAGCACTGCTACCATCCACGAGCACAACCAGAGGTATCTTAGTGGCAATGCCTAAGCCAGAGACAGTATGTCTAGTCTCTTGGCCATCGCTGCTGCGCTCGATGACAACCACTCCTTCGGGGATGAACTCGCTAGCGATTTGTACAACAATGTGCAAGTATCCTCCTGGGTTGCCGCGTAGATCCAAGATAAGCCCAGGTGGGTTCTTTTCTAGCAGTTGTTTCAGGCTTTCATGCACAAGAGCAGTAGCCCGCGCATTGAACTCCCACAGACGGAGGTAGGCAATGTCATGGTCTAGCACACGGCTCTCTACGGTAGGGATTTCGATTAGGGCACGTGTGACGGTGATTTCCTCTGTATCACCTTCGAAATGCTTGACCAGCAGCCGCACGGTCGTGCCCTTCGGCCCACGGATCAGGCTGATTGCCTGAGCCAGGTCCAGTCCTTGGATTGATTTGCCATCCACTTCCAGAATGAGATCGCCGGCTTTGAGGCTTGTTTTTTCAGCGGGCGCACCAGGTATGAGCCTGACCACCTGCAGATAGCCATCTTCCGTCATGTTGACCGTCACGCCAATGCCGCCAAACTCTCCTTCGAGGTCTTGGTTGAATACGTTAGCCTGTTCTGGAGTGAGGAACGCCGTATGGCGATCTCCCAAGGAAGCGACCATGCCTCGCACAGCACCATAGATCATGGATTTGTAATTGAGTGGCTGTTCGGAGTAGAACTTGTCCTCGATAATCCGCCATGCTTCCCAGAAAATGCGGAATTGCTCTTGCTGCTTCTCAGCGCCCCCTTCCCCGGGGTGCTGGTAGGGCGGCACGACATAGCGTCCTACGCCGAAACCAGCGGCAAATGCCGTTGTGACCAAAAGGGTAATGAGCAGGGCAGCAACTGCCCATTTTTGCCATTTATCCATAGGCTCCTTCTTTCCAGTATTGACATAACCATGAAACCAAAAGCTTTGCCTGCGACAAGGACTGTTGAAGCAGCAACCCGACCTTTTTCTACCAGTGCATCCTTTTGTGCTCTCCACGGATGCTAACAGATCACCGCTCGTGCCATAGGTTATCGCCTGACGGCCAAGTGGGGTAGGGGGATGAAGACGCTTTCTCAAGAGATAGGGTCGTTGCTTTTGTTGACATAACCCAAAATGCAAAGCAATTTATCAGCGATTAACTGTAAAAATTTTATCACAAAATAGCGCATCTGCAAACTTGTTGATTGTTCAGAGAACCGCTGTGCGCATGAAAGAGCTCTTCATCGCTTGGACAAAAGCACCAGGAACGGCTCTCATGCGCTGGGCACTAGTCCCTCCGGGGCAGTTAGACGAGAAGGCAGAGCTTCGCCAAAGACCAAGTCACGAGATCTTTGCGTATTGGACTTTCAGAGTTTAAGCCTGGGCAGCCAGGTGGTGCCAAAACCTGGCGCAGCCTTGCTATGTTATGTCTATAAAAAGCCCTTTTGTATACATAAGATTTATAGTGCGAAGTTCAAACCCGCTCTTTACCATGCGATGTGCGTGGATGCGCCTATCTTTATCTTGCATGCCCGATGGACTGCAGACTGAGGAAAAGCCGACCAGAAAGCTCTCGTCTGTACATTTTAATTTACAGCGATGTTGGATCAGACAAACTGGTTTCTGTACAAGCCAGTGCGCAAGCACCAGGATTCGATATGCGCCAGGAATAGACGCGCTACCTACACGTGAACCGCTAATGGTATGTATGATATGTGAGGGTTAGTTGTAAGATAGAAAGAGCCAGAAAACAGGATGCAATCAGGAGGGAAATGGTGTCTTTATTATGTCATATTGGTATACTGAAGATCGGATATTAAGGCTGTATTATGTAAGACCTCGAGGTTGATGCTGGAGCACTGAAAGGACGCACCAAGGGCCAGCCAATGGCGCAAGCACAGGGTGCGTCCTGCGTATATAGAAACATATGTTATGTAATGTATATTACCCCAATCCCCTACTGCGACGCGAAGCCTAGACTGTGCAAGTATGCACGCACTCCTTCTGCACTGCTCTTGGATAGCGCAGTTCGGGCAATCTCCTGTGCCTGCGACAGAGTCAGTGAGGAAATCAAAGCCTTCGCAGCAGGAATGGTGGGCGCGTTCATGCTGAACTCGTCAAGCCCCAAGCCTAAGAGCACGGGAATGGCTTCAAGGTCACCCGCCATCTCGCCACACATGCCAACCCACTTTCCGGCACGATGGGCAGCCTGGATCACATTCTGAATCAGCCGCAATACTGCTGGGTGCAACGGATCGTACAAGTAGGCCACTTTCTCGTTAACTCGGTCGCAAGCCATCGTGTATTGGATCAGGTCATTGGTGCCGATACTGAAAAAGTCCACTTCGGGTGCCAATACATCAGCGATCACTGCCGCCGAAGGCACTTCCACCATAATCCCGACTTGTGTCTTGGGATCAAAGGGGATGCCTTCCTGGGCCAGTTGCCTTTGAACGCGAGCGAGGATCTCTTTGGCACGCCGCACCTCCTCCAAGGTTGCGATCATGGGAAACATGATCTGGACATTGCGCCCTACGCTGGCGCGGAGGATGGCGCGGAGCTGTGGCTCGAAGATATGCGGGTTATCTAGGCAAAGGCGGATGGCACGCCAGCCAAGGAAGGGATTGGCTTCCTGCCCTATGTTCAGGTAAGGGAGCTGTTTATCGCCCCCGATATCAAGGGTGCGGATGATCAGGGGGCGATCACCGAGCACATCTGCTACGGCGCGGTAATCTCGATATTGTTCTTCTTCCGTGGGGACGCTCTGGCGATTCAGGAAGAGGTATTCGGTGCGGAACAGTCCTACCCCTTCTGCGCCAAAGTCCAACGCAATTTGAGCGGATGCTGCATCCGCAATGTTGGCTACGACTTCCACACGATGTCCATCGGACGTGGCTGCTGGCCTATGCGCAGCAGCCTTTTCCTTTTCCCGCTTCGCGATTTCCACATCCCGCTGCTGGGCATACTTGGCTATGGTGTCTTTGTCTGCGTTTTCGATCACGACCCCAGCATGTCCATCTACGATCAATGGCGCTCCTGCCTGCACTGTCAGGATGGCTTCACCAATGCCTACAACGGCCGGAATCCCTAAGATGCGCGCGATAATCGCCGTGTGCGAGGTCAACCCACCTGTGGCAGTGCAGAACCCCAGGACCATGCGCTTGTTCATCTGGGCGGTGTCCGATGGAGTCAGGTCGCGTGCGATAACGATGACCGGAGAAGTCAAATTGGTGAGCATTTCCTGATCCTGCACACCAGCGAGGATGCGGCGCAGCCTGCGGCTTACATCGCGCAGGTCCAGGGCTCGCTCCTGATAGTAAGGATCTTCCAAAGCTTCCAGTTGCTGAGCATACATCTCGAAAGCGGTTTCCACCGCTGTCTCCACTGGCAAACGCTGCTCTTGAATCTGCCTTTTGACTGCATCAAGCAATTCTGGGTCAGAAAGAAATTCCTGATGTGCCAGAAAAATTGCCGCCGCCTCCTCCCCTACCTCAGCTACGGATTTCTCATAAATCGCGGCCAGTTGCTTTTGTGCTTCTGCGATTGCCTGGTCGAGACGAACAAGTTCGCTCGCCGGGTCAACAGACCCTAGGGATGTTTGTAACGATTTCTCTTCTGGCAAGTAGATCAAAGCCGGCCCGATAGCAATCCCAGCAGAAGCTGCAAGTCCCCGATAGGTTTTCATTTGCTTCACTCCGATGAGAAGATCAGATTTGCAGGTATTATGACCAAAGTTTCCCTTGATGACAAATTGCGCTTGTGTCTGCGCTTGCTGCGACGCCCGAATTGTAGCACTCCTGGCAAGGATCAGTGAAAACTGCGCTTGACAAATTTGAGAATATGTGATATACTATACATTGTATACCACATATTGTAGGAAAAGTTCAATGGTTGAGCTTCCTGTTCGAAGAAGTAAGCCAACAGCATTGACGGATTGGGCATATGGCGTTATCAAAGAGGCTATCCTTACTCTGAAGATAAATCCCGGCGCCCAATTACACATCGATGAACTGGCGGAACAGTTAAACATCAGCCGAACTCCCGTACGCGAGGCATTGCTCAGACTGGAACAAGATGGTCTAGTGCGGATTGTGCCTCGCGTTGGTTTTTTTGTAACGGGGATTACTAAGCGTGATCTAGAAGAACTTTTTGAACTGCGCGAACTTCTGGAAAGCCACGCCGTGAAAAAAGCTACCTCGGCTCTTACGGAGAGTGATATCGCCTACTTGAAAAAACTCTATCAAGAAAATGCTGCCGCTATGGAGCGAGAAGATCTCGCCCAGTTCCTGCAAACCGAGATCGAATTTCATTCATTCCTCATCAACCATGCCCAGAATCATTGGCTAATCACAATGATGGATAGTGTTCAGGATCTCATCCATCGCGAGCGCGTGCTTTCCTTACGTTCCATGGAGAATGTGCGGATTTCGGTAGAGGAGCACCAAAGAATATTGGAAGCCCTGTTACAGCGTGATGCAGAACTAGCAGGTAGGCGGATGGGAGAGCATATCCGTGCAGTAAAAGAGAGATTGTCGCAATTCCTCGATTTACCTGAGGAATAATCTTACATTACCACAAGCAGAAAGGAGTCACGCGATACGATGAACAAATGGAAACTCCCGCCCGAAGGCGGACACATGGATCGAGCAACCGGCATTTACTTGCAAAATATGACCGGCAAGGAGATCGAGGAGCGGCTTAAGAAGAACGATTTGATTATTGTGCCCATTGGCAGCACGGAAAACCATGGCCCTCATGCCTGTTCCGGCGAAGACACGTTTCTGGTCACCCGTATGGCGGAGCTCGTGGCGCAAAAGACGGGCTGCACCGTTGCCCAGCCCGTCTGGTACGGTTCGCATCCTTTCCATCATCTGGGGATGCCTGGCACTATTGTGATTCCCGAGGAAACCTTTATCGCTTACTTGCGTGCAGTCATTGCAGGGCTTTGGAATAGCGGCTTCCGCAAGCAGATTCTGCTGAATGGGCATGGACAGGATTATGCCATTCCTGTGGCAATGCACCAATGGGCAAAGAAGTATCAGGTGCCGGCATTGCTGATCAATGTGAACTGGTGGTTCATTATCAAAGAGCATATCCGAGATAAGAAGCATGGTGGTCCTTTTGAGACGCCTTTTGTCCATGCTGATGAATGCGAGACTTCGTATTCCCTGGCTTTGTTCCCAGAGATGATCAAGATGGAAGATGCGGTGGATACCAAAGGTGAGAGCCTGATGCCTCCTGGGCACGTTGATATGTCAGGTTCCGCTTATAATCTCCCCATTCCCTTCTGGCAGCATGTCGGCGCTTCCACGATTGAAGTTATTGCTACGCCAGAAGGTGTCGTAGGCTGTGCAACCCTAGCCGAAATGGATAAAGCAAAACCAGGGCTTTATGCTATTCTGGATTACCTGGAGAAATTAGTGAATGATATCATGGAACGCTATCCAGCAGGAGTGTTACCACCCACAGAAAAACTGACCCAGCGTTCTCCGGAGGAGATCGAAGCATTGCTGAAAGGACCTACCAAGGGTGGTAAGCACCTATACACGATAGCCTATCCGCCATGATAGGCGCTTCTCTAATTGGCTAAGCACAAAGCACAAATACTTGCGTGCAGGAGAAGAATATGCCAGAGAAAGTAAAAGCAGCAGTGATGGTGGCTCCAGGAAAAATAGAAGTGCAGGAACTGCCGTATCCGGATCATCTAGAGCCGGGTGCCGTCATAGTGAAAATGGAGATGTCTGGCATCTGTGGTACAGATAAACACGCTTACAAGGGTGAGTTGACCTTGTATGGTGGCACGGAAGCGGAACAGGACATGGTTTTCCCTTGCGTGCATGGCCACGAAAATGCCGGCATCGTGGTGGAGATGAATGGCAAAGGCTCGGAGATAGAATACAGTGGCAAGGACCTAAAAATTGGCGATCGGGTAACGAATTGCCCCAACGTGATCTGTGGGGAATGCTGGTATTGTCGGCACGTTCATGGCTACCCGTACTGTGCGAAGCACCAGGGCATTGGCATGACCTATCGTTCTGATCAATTCCCCTATATCGTCGGTGGTTGGGCCGAGTACATGTACTTGCCGCCCAAGTCCTGGGTGTACAAAGTGCCTGAGTACCTATCCGTGGAACATGCTTGTCTGACTGAGCTTTTTGTCGTGACGGCTCTGCTAGATCGTGCGAAAGAGTATGCTGCTTATGCGGGCAAGGGCTTCCACTTTGGTGATACGGTGGTAGTTCAGGGCGTCGGTGCAGTGGGCATGATGATGGTGGCAAAGGCGCGTATGCTCGGAGCAGGTAAGATCATTGCCCTTGATGAAAGCGAGATGAAATTGGAAATGGCCAAGCAGTTCGGAGCGGACATGGGCATCAACGTCAAGGAGCTTTCTGATCAAGAGTTGGTTCAGATGATCCGCGACGAAACAGAAGGACGTGGCGCTGATGTAGTCGTGGAGAACGTAGGTCGCCCCGAAGTGCTCAAGGTTGGCTTAGAGATGTTGCGCCGTGGTGGTACGTATCTGGAGACTGGAAACTTTGTAGATACGAATAGCACAGTAACGCTGAACGTGCACCGCCATATCGCTGCCAAGAATGTTCTGCTCTTTGGCAATACGAACCACCCACACGATGGTTACTATGTTGCTATGGAGATGATGCACCGACACCGCAACGAGTTCCCCTTCGAAAAACTGATCACGCATCGTTATCCATTGGATCAGGCACAAGAAGCGATAACCAAGTCGTTTGAAGAGAATGCACTCAAAGTAGTCTTCCAGATGTAAAGCGGCTTCGACGCATAAAGTTATGTGAAATGTGGGAGGGAGCGTGCAGGCAAAGGACAGACCCATACTAGAGATGCGAGGTATCAGTAAATCGTTCCCAGGTGTGCAAGCCTTGGACAATGTGGATTTTGATTTATATCCAGGCGAAGTCCACGTGCTGGTGGGCGAAAACGGCGCTGGGAAATCCACTTTGATGAAGATCCTAGCCGGTGCTTACGCTCGGGACGGCGGGGAGATCGTGATAAATGGCGTATCGCAGACAAACTGGGATCCAGCTATGGCTAAGGCATGTGGCATCGCCATGGTCTATCAGGAGTTTACATTAGTGCCTTACCGCGATGTCGCAGAGAACATCTTCCTTGGGCGTGAGAAAATACGAGCCGGGTTTTTCCTGGACAAACGAACCATGCATCGAGAAGCTTATAACCTAATGGACTCTATGGGCGTACCTATAGATACGCGTTCGCCTGTAATGACCTTGGGCGTGGCGCAGCAGCAGATGGTGGAAATAGCCAAAGCCCTTTCTCAGGAAGCACGCATTCTCGTGCTAGATGAGCCTACCTCCGCTTTAACGGTTCGGGAAATTGAGCAGCTTTTCGATGCCATCCGCAGGCTAAAAGAGCATGGCGTGGGCATTGTTTATATTTCCCACCGCCTAGAAGAGTTATTCATTATAGGAGACCGGGTGACAGTTTTGCGCGATGGCCAGCGCATCGGTACGCGCAAGGTTTCGGACACAAATGCGAATGAGATCATCAAAATGATGGTTGGCCGAGAGATTAAAGACTTGTTCCCACGCCATTATTGCCAGCCAGGGGAGGTAGCCCTTCGCGTACAAGACCTTTGCACGCACGACAAATTGCGCCATGTTTCTTTCGAGGTACGTTTTGGGGAAATTGTCGGCTTAGCAGGCTTGGTCGGTTCTGGACGGACAGAGACGGCGCGTGCCATTTTTGGCCTGGATCCTTACTCTGCTGGCACAATTGAAATCATGGGAAAGAAAGTAGACCACATTGATCCCCCCCGAGCAGTAGATATGGGCATCGGGCTGCTGCCCGAGGATCGAAAGCGCGATGGTATTTTCCCCATTCTCCCGCTGCAAACTAATGTTGTGATGGCAAGTTTGAGGCACTTGTTCCCTCAGGGTATTTTGCACCCACGGAAGGAGCAGTTAGAAGCCGGAAAATACGTGCGAATGCTGCGCGTCTCTCCGCCTGATTTGGATCGGGAGGTGCAGTATCTCAGTGGAGGAAACCAGCAAAAAGTAGTGGTTGCCAAGTGGTTGTGCAAAGGCCCAAGGATCTTTATCTTCGACGAGCCAACTCGTGGCATTGATGTCGGATCCAAAGCAGAGATCCATGCTTTCATGGATCAACTGGCCAATGAGGGGAATGCGATCCTGATGATTTCATCGGAGTTGCCAGAGATATTGGGAATGAGCGACCGGATCTATGTCATGCATGAGGGCAGCATCGCCGGTGAATTTTCGCGCGGTGCAAAGGCTGAAGAGATTATCCGCTGTGCTATGGGAGCCAAAGCATGCGAGTAAACCTGGATTCACTGAAAATATTCCTTAGTAAAGTTCCTACTGTAGCGTGGGTGTTGTTGGGCTTGGTCGTGTTCTTTGCACGCGCTACCCCGGCTTTCTTTACCGTTGACAACGCAGTCAATCTTTTGAGCCAGGGCGCTATTTTGATGATCCTATGCATGGGCGTCATCGTAGTCAAGATTACCGGTGGTATTGAGCTTTCAGTGGGAGCTGTTATGACTTTGGCTGGTATGGTAATGGCTTGGGCCTTGGCCTATGCCAAACTACCTATCCCGGTGGCGTTGCTGCTCAGCCTCATTACAGGGGGCTTGTGTGGTCTGTTGAATGGCATCTTTGTTTCCAAGATGGACATCCCCTCTTTCATCGCCACTTTGGGTACTCAAGGGATTGCTGCTGGGATTTCCTTGGGCATGAACAACGGGAATGTAATTTGGGGTCTGCCTGCATCAGTGGGCCAACTGGGCAACGGCAAATTTCTAAACTTGCCTGTCCCCATGTGGTTCTCTTTACTGGCTTTTCTATGCTCGTTCACCTTGCTGAATTTTACACCATTCGGCGTATATGTCTATGCCTTGGGTGGCAACGAACAGGCTCTCGTGCTTACCGGCAAGCCTGCCTGGTGGTATAAGGTACTGGTATACATCTATGCGGGCCTTATGGCAGGTATGGCAGCCATCGTGACCACCTCACGAAATATGTGCGCTCAGCCAACAGTTGGCTTGGGCATGGAGTTTGAAGCCTTTTCCGCCGTGGTTCTGGGTGGAAGTTTTGCGGCAGGGCGTGGCTCTGCCATTGGAGCGGTCATTGGTGTGTTATTTATCCTGATCCTGAGAAATGGGCTGAATGTAATGGGTATACCGACATACATACAATTGGCCATTATTGGCCCTGTGCTGATTGGCGCCATCGTCTTGTCTGTCTTAGTCGAAAGTGGAGCACAAAAATAGCGTCTAGTCCACGGAGGAGATTTATAGAATGTCGTCAAGATCCTTTTTGCTTAGGTTCTCACGAGTGCTAGCGCTGGTGTTTTTGAGCACGGTTGTCGCTGTGCTTAACCCTAACTTCTTGAAGATTAGCAACCTCATCAATATCCTGCGCCAGGCTTCGCCTCAAATCATCATTTCAGCAGGCATGACGATTGTGCTGCTAACAGGCGGTATAGACCTTTCGATGGGTTCAGTGGTGACCTTGGCCAGCATCATTGCTGGTTATGTGCTCACCCAGACGAAATTGCATTGGACCTTGGCGATTATTTCTGCGCTAGGTTCAGGCTTATTATGTGGCTTAGTCAGCGGCATGCTAGTAGCCAAAGTCAAATTGCCCTCCGCCATTGCTACGTATGGTATGCTCTGGGTGGGTAGGGGGCTTGCTTTTGCCATCATGGGCGCTTTTCCCTATTTTGGCTTCTGCAACGAGTTTCGTTATATCGGGCGCGGAATCCTCTTAGGTATTCCTGTACCAATATGGATTATGGCTGCCATAGCCCTAGTCATCTATCTATTCTTGAAATACACCACGCTGGGCAGAAGCATTTATGCCGTAGGGGCGAATCCTTATGCAGCCAAAGCGTCGGGGTTGAGGGTAGATCGCATCCTAATTTATACCTATATGCTCAGCGGTCTTTTGGCAGCCATGGGTGGGATTATTCTGACCGCTCGACTCAATGCCGTAGATCAAGACATTGGGTCTCCTTTCTTGCTTCCCGCCATCGCTAGCCCGGTGATGGGTGGCACGAGCATGACTGGTGGGCGCGGCGGAATAGGCGGTACGATTATCGGCACGCTGATCATGACCGTTCTGGTCAATGCCATGAATCTTTTGAGGATCTCATCGCTTTGGCAACAATTCGCGATTGGCCTAGTAGTAGTGCTCGCAGTCTGGTTTGATATGTGGATCAAGAAAAAGATAGCATGAAATGCCGCTTAGCTACCAAATTCCTGCGAAAGGGGGTGAGAATTCACGAAAGGGGTTTTATTTTGCTAGTTTCTGAGATAAATTCTGAGAATCTAAGCGAGAGGAGGAAAAGAGGACATGTACAAAAATAAACGAGGTTACTTGCTGATTGCAATGCTGTTGGCTGCAAGCATCGTGCTTTCAGCCTGCCGGCCAGCAGCCACACCCACACCTATGCCTACACCCACGCCTAAGCCGACGGAAGCAGCTGAGCCAACTACGCCGCCTGTGCCTACGGCAGCGCCGAAGAAGTTGACCTTTGCCTTGGTCACCAAGGCGTTGAACAATCCCTTCTGGGACATGATGCATGCAGGAGCCAAGCAGGTTTGCGATGAGCTAGGCATCGAGCTAATTTACCTGGCTCCGACCAAGCCGAACAACTTGGAAGAGCAGACGCGTTTGGTGGATGATCTGATTGCCAAGAAGGTGGATGGCATCGTGCTGGTGCCTGTGGATTCAGCGGGCATTGTGCCGGTGATAGAGCGTGCGAATCAGGCGGGGATTCCCGTAGCCACGGCGAACACGAGGGCTTTTGGAGGCAAGGTGATAACCTTCTCAGCCATCGAGAACTATGAAGCGATGACGTTGGTAGCTGAGTACATGGTGCAGAAGCTTGGTGGGAAGGGGAAGGTGATCATTCTGGAGGGAGCCACTGGTTCGCAGACTGCGATTGACCGCAAGAAGGCGATTGACGATGTCTTGGCGAAGTACTCAGGGATACAGGTATTGGCTTCGCAGACGGCTGACTTTCAGCGAGCGAAGGGCATGCAGGTGATGGAGAACCTGCTGCAGACGTATCCGGAGATAGATGCGGTGCTCGCGTGCAACGATGAGATGGCCTTGGGAGCGATAGAGGCGTTGGAAGCGGCTGGTCGGCTGAAGAATACCCTAGTGAGCGGGTTTGATGCGAACAATGATGCCCTGAAGGCGATTTACGAGGGGCGGATGGTGGTGTCGTGCGATCAGCGGCCAGGGCAGCAGGCTGGGGATGCGATTCGCGCATTGGTTGACTATCTGAATGGGAAGCCGGTGCAGGAGCGGATCGTGACCAAGGCGACTGTTGTGGACAAGAGCAACATCATGGACTACGCCAGCCGTATCGGACTCTAGCCCCATTTTGTGACATTCAACTGCATAAAGAGGGCATTGGGGGAAATTCTTCCCCTAATGCCCTCGATTTTAGAATAGGAAAGTGCCAAGATGACATTGCTCTCCAAGCAACAAATCCAATATCTGGAAGAAACTGCGCGCAGGATCCGCTGTCACGTTGTACGAACTATCTCTGAAGCAGGAGTGGGTCACCCAGGCGGATCGCTATCCGAGGTAGATATTCTGACTGCCTTATATTTCCACATCATGAAGATAGACCCCAAACGCCCAGATTGGGAGGAGCGCGACCGTTTTGTGTTGTCAAAAGGGCACGGTGCAGCTGGTCTCTACGCCACGCTGGCTGAACGGGGTTTCTTCCCCGTCGAATGGCTCAAGACATTTGGGCGGATAGATAGCCCTTTGCAAGTGCATCCGGATATGCACCTGGTTCCAGGTATAGAGGTCTCTACTGGTGCGCTGGGGCAAGGGTTGTCGGTAGCTCTTGGCATGGCTCTGGCTGCACGAATGGATGGAAAAGGAATCCATGTCTATTGTCTCATTGGCGATGGCGAGAGCCAAGAGGGGCAAGTTTGGGAAGCGGCTGAGTCGGCTGCGCATTACAAAGTGGATAATCTCACGGTGATTCTAGATTACAACAGGGTACAGTTGATGGGCCCTTTAAAGGAAGTGATGGAAATAGCTCCTGTTGCAGACAAGTGGCGTAGTTTCAACTGGGCAGTGACCGAGATCGATGGGCATGATATGCAGCAGATTATCACAGCAGTGGAGGCGGCGAAGCAGAGCAAAGGACAGCCTCATATTGTGATTGCACATACTATCAAAGGCAAGGGAGTCTCGTATATGGAAGGACAATCAGCGTGGCACGGAAAGGCTCCCAACCAGGAGCAACTGGCTCAGGCGCTGGCTGAGCTCGGATGTAAGCAATAGGGAGATGACCATGGTAGAATCAGCCCGGGAAGCTTTTGGACGCACTTTGGTGGAATTAGCACGACAAAACCGCGATATTGTGGTGTTAGATGCTGATCTGGCCAGTTCTACTCGCGTTGTCTACTTTGCTCAGGAATTCCCAGAGCGTTTCTTTCAAATGGGAGTCGCGGAGCAAAACATGATGGGAGTAGCGGCAGGCATGGCGTTAATGGGGAAGATCCCATTTGTCAGTACCTTCGGCGTTTTTGCCTCACGTCGTGCCTGCGATCAGGTTGCTATCTCTATTGCCCATTGTCGTTCGAATGTAAAAATTGTCGGTGCTTACAGTGGGATTGTCAGCGGGAATAACGGCGCCACACACCAGGCAGTCGAAGATGTAGCAATTATGCGCGGTATCCCTGGGATGGTCGTAGTAGATCCTGCGGATGACCAAGAGATGGAGCAGGCAATGCGAGCCATTGTGGAGTACAGGGGACCAGTATATCTGCGCGTCACGCGGGATCCTTGGCCTCGTATCTCACCAGAAGGCTACCAGTTTGTCTTAGGAAAAGCACTGCAGGTAAAGGCGGGAGCGGATGTGACGCTCATTGGGAGCGGTATGATGACGTCGCAATGTGTTGAGGCAGCCCATCTTCTCCATGGGGAAGGAATACAGGCGCGTGTTCTCCACATCGCGACAATAAAGCCCATTGATGTGGAAGCAATAGTTCAAGCTGCACGAGAGACCAAAGGAATTGTTACTGCCGAAAACCATAATATCTATGGTGGGCTGGGGAGCGCGGTAGCTGAGGTCCTTGCTGAACATGCTCCTGCGCCTATGGTGAGAATTGGGCTGTGCGATTGCTATGGCGAGTGTGGCACGAACGCCGAGTTATTGCAGAAGTATTCCATGTCGCCGCGGCATATAGCTGATGCTGCACATGCTGTCCTGCAGAAATCGAGGTCTCGCTAAGGAGATACGCATGTTCAAAACTAGCATGTCTATTTCCCCCCAACCTGCCAATTTTGCGCCCTTGCTGTTCGCTGGCTATTGGGAACTGGGCATCGAGAAAGCAGCAGAGTTGGGGTATGACGCAGTGGAGTTAAGTTTATTAGATCCATCTCCGGAACTCTTGATGCGTATCGCAGATATGGTGCGCCAAAAAGGCTTGTCGGTGGCCGCTGTTGCCACAGGGCAGTCTTATTACACGGATGGTTTGAGTTTAACGAACTCAGATCCTGCTGTGCAAGCAAAATTGCTTGATAGGATGAAGCGATTCATAGATTTCCTTGCGCCTTGGCAGGGTTGCCTGATCATAGGCGGGGTTCGAGGCAAGCTCAGCGCAGGCCCCGCTGAGCAGGACGAGCAACGCCAGCAAGCCTTGGCAGTGGTCCGAAGCTATGCTGAATATGCTCGTTCTACTGGGGTCTGTGTGGCTATCGAACCCATTAACCGCTATGAAACCAATTTTCTGAACACGATTGCAGAAGCATTGTCATTCGCAGATGAAGTTGGTCTGGACAATGTCGTGATTCTTGCCGATACATTCCACATGAATATCGAAGAAGTATCCCTAGCCCAATCTCTGGAGCTTGCGGGAGAGAGGCTTGGCTATGTGCATCTAGTGGATAGCAATCGCCGTGCTCCTGGCCAAGGGCATCTTTGTTTTGCGGAGGTCGTGTCAGTTCTCCGCAAGATAGGTTTCAAGGGTTACATCAACGCAGAAATTTTGCCCTGGCCTGATAGCGAGACGGCAGCAAAACTGGCTATTGACTACTTTCACTCGCTGTGATGTTGCTTTCAGCAAATTACTGTGAATTCTTGATGAATTTAGAGGAGGCGATGAAATGAGCAAGGTAAGAGTTGCAGTTGCTGGTTATGGTACTATTGGTACGCGTTTGGCAGATGGTGTGGCAAGGCAGGAAGATATGGAGTTAGTGGGAGTCGCGGATGTGACGCCGACACTGCCCATTCGTGCTCTTCATGAAAGCGGCATGCCATACCGGCTTTTCATAGTAGATCCTGCGCGCAAATCGGAATTTGATGCCCTAGGGATACCCGTTTCTGGCACGTTCGAGGAATTGCTGGATCAGGTAGATGTGGTTTTGGATGCTGCCCCAGGCGGAATAGGAGCAAAAAACAAAGAACTTTACCTAAAGCATGGGGTGAAGGCTATTTTTCAGGGCGGAGAGAAGGATGAGATAGCTGATGTTTTCTTCCATGGATACGCGAATTATGAGAAAGGAATTGGACAGAGATTTTTAAAGCTCACCTCATGTAATACCACCGGTTTGATTCGTGCAGTGGATGCTGTGGATCGCATGGTGGGTGTAGAAAAGATCGCTATTACGATTATCCGTCGGGTAGCCGATCCGGGAGATACTCATCGAGGCTATGTGGATTTGCTCAGACCCGATCCAGTACCAAGCCACCAGGCAGTTGACCTGATGCATATCATGCCTCATGTGCAGGCTACCGGTCTTTTGGTCCATACTCCCGTTACCCATGGCCATATCATTAATATCGTGGCCACGCCCAAAAGATCAGTGAGCAGGGAGGCATTGCTCGAAACCTTCCGTGAGCATCCGCGCATCCGCGTCGTCCGGCTTGCGGATGGTTTCAATTCGAATACAGCGCTTTTCCAATATGCGCGCCACCTGGGGAACAAGCGGAGTGATATGTATGAAATCGCAATTTGGGAAGAGTGCATTGGTTTTTCCGGTCAGGATGTGATGTTTGCCATCAACATCCCACAAGAGGCCGTAACCATTCCCGAGACCATTGATGGCGTGCGAGCATGCATGATGATGCAGACGAACCGGTTGGAAGCTGTTGGATTGACGAACAAGTATTTGGGATTGAAGCCAGGCCGCTAACTATGTCATGGGAGGGGTGCTGTGGAAGCTGGAATTCTCACCTTAGACGACTTTGATTTTCGTAACAAGACCGTTATCCTGCGTGTGGATATCAATTCTCCTATTGACCACAAAACAGGGCGCCTAGCCAACGACAACCGCATCCGCAAAAGTCTGCCCACGATCAAAGAACTGTCAGAAGTCGGTGCTCGTGTGGTGATGCTAGCGCATCAAGGGGATATTGAGGATTACCACAACCTCGTCCCTTTGGACATACATGCTGAGTGCCTTTCCGAATTGCTCGGACGGGAAGTAGCATTCATGGACGATATTGTCGGCCCTGCTGCTTTGCAACGAGTCAGGGAGCTGCAGCCTGGGGATGTGCTGCTTTTGAATAATGTGCGCTATCTGACTGAGGAAGTTTCCACTTTCGTTCAATTTGTAAAGTTGACTCCTGCGCAGTTAGCCAAAACATGGCTGGTACGCAACTTAGCACCGCTTGCAGACTGCTATGTCTGCGAAGCGTTTGCTGCAGCCCATCGCTACACTCCGTCGCTGATCGGTTTTGCAGAGGTTCTGCCTTCTGCAGGCGGACGGCTGTTTATTGAAGAGTTCAGCGCCCTTGTACGTGTGAAAGAGAATCCCAAACATCCTAGCGTTTATGTCTTGGGTGGAGCACGCATAGCTGATGCTTTTAGCATGATGGAGCAAGTCTTAGGTGAGGGTGCTGCAGATTATGTCTTGACTTCTGGACTGAATGGTGAGGTAATGCTCTTAGCCAAGGGATACGTGCTTGGAGAGCCAACCGAGCGCTTTATCCACGAGAAAGGCTTGACTCCCTATATTGAAAAAGCACGTCAATTGCTCCAACGTTATGGAGATAAGATCCTCTACCCCGTAGATGTGGCTGTAGATGACCGAGGTCGGAGAGAAATTGCTGTAGAGGATTTGCCTTCAGATCATCTCATCGTAGACATAGGACAGCAAACCATTGCTCGCTATATCTCGCTCATACAGAAGGCGGCGACTATCTTCGTGAACGGACCGGCCGGCATCTACGAGAATCGCACGAGTGCATTGGGAACTGAGCGATTATGGAAAGCAATCGCAGATGCACCCGGATACTCGGTGATTGGTGGTGGTGATAGCGTCGCTGCTGGTGCCAAGTTTGGTGTACTGGAACGTATGGGATACGTGTGTACTTCGGGTGGCGGCATGGTGCGCTTCCTGTCAGGGCAAGAACTACCCGTGGTGGAGGTTCTGCGGCGTGCCGCACAGCGCTACCAAGCCTCAATGAGGGGGGTCTAGTCACAAGCGCTAAACCATACCCTCAGCAGATACCTCATTCGAGATAAGGTTCGAAGCGGGCCATCAGGCCCGGTGGTAGCTTTCCTTCGATCACAATGCCGCTCTGGCCATGACGTTCCTGCATAACAATGCCGTGCCTGTGGAATAGTGCTACCAGCTCGCTTGCGGCATAGGGCACGCGAGCCCGCACTAGCACCATTTGTTGGGTCAACATGCGTTCGATCTGGAGAAGGAGATTATCCAAGCCCTGTCCGTGCAGCGCGGAGATGGCAACAGCATTTGGGAATTGTGCGGTTGCTACTTGCGCGCTGTCTGGGTCCTTGAGCAAGTCAATCTTGTTTAAGGCGACCAACATTGGCTTATGAGCTGCTCCTATCTCCTTCAATACCTGCTCTACTGTGCGCACCTGTTCTCGTACATTAGGGTGCGTTATGTCAACAATATGCAGGATTAGGTCAGCTTCGCTGATCTCTTCCAAAGTGGCACGAAAGGCAGCTACGAGTTGCGTGGGTAGCTTCTGGATAAAGCCCACTGTATCGGTCAGCAACGCCTCCTTGCCACCCGGGAGGATGAGACGCCGCGTAACCGGATCCAATGTCGCAAAAAGCATGTCCGTGGCCAGTACGCCAGCATGGGTCAGTGTGTTGAGCAAGGTGGATTTGCCAGCGTTGGTGTAGCCTACCAGCGAGATAACAGGCATGCCCTGCTCTTTGCGGTGCTTGCGGTATTGCTTGCGGTGGTTGCGCACGTGCTCCAGCTCTTTCTTGAGCTGAGTGATGCGCTGACGAATGAGGCGGCGGTCGGTTTCCAGTTGCGTTTCGCCTGGTCCACGTAGTCCCACACCCCCTGGCCCACCACGAGCCGCTGCCCCACCTGCTTGGCGCGCTAGGTGAGTCCAGGCACGGGTCAGGCGCGGCAAACGGTAAATGTATTGCGCTAGCTCCACCTGCAGCGCCCCCTCACGCGTATGGGCGTGTTTGGCAAAGATGTCAAGGATGAGGGCCGTGCGATCCACTACCTTAGTGCCCAGTTCTTCTTCGAGATTGCGTTGCTGTGCTGGCGAGAGTTCGTCATCGAAGATGAAAGTATCTATGTCCAGCTCTCGAGCCAGAACCTTTAACTCTTCTACTTTCCCCTTGCCTATATAGGTGCCTGGATTGATTGTCTCCAAGCGTTGTTCAGTCTGTCCCACTACCTCTACGCCGGCTGTGCGTGCAAGCTCAGCCAACTCTGCTAGGGAATCTTCAAGGCGCCAAGGGTAAACCTCGCCTTTTACTTCTGCCCCAACCAAATAAGCCCTTTCTGGCTCAGCAAGGATGGGATGCGTATTTCTGTTTCTCGTAATGCTTTTCCTCCTGCTTCCTGAAAGCTAGGTGAGCTTGTTTACGCGGCGTAGCCTCTCAGCAACGGTGCGTAGCCTCTCTTCTGGCACTGTCAGTGCTATGCGTGCATATCCCTCACCATGTTCACCAAAGGCAGTGCCAGGAGTCAGCCAGACCCCTGTCTTTTCCAGAACGTGTAGGCAGAACTGTTGCGATGTCCAGCCTTCGGGAGTTCGTGCCCAGACATACAAGCCTGCTTTAGGTAACGATGCTCTCATTCCAATCAACGGCAGAAATGCCATTACTGCGTCCCTGCGCTGCTGGTAGATAGTATTGCGCTGTACAAGCCAACTCTGATCGCCAGTCAAAGCAGCTATAGCGGCTTCTTGAATGGGCTTGAAAATGCCCGAGTCAACATGGGTCTTGACGCGGTGTAGAGCTTCTATAGCCTGGCGGTTACCTACCGCCATACCTACTCGCCAGCCAGCCATGTTGTAGGTCTTGGATAGGGAGTTGAACTCCAATGTGACGTCCTTAGCCCCTGGCACTTGCAGGATACTGGGTGCTTGATAACCATCGAAGGTTAAATCGCAGTAGGGATTGTCGTAGCACAGCAAAAGGTCGTGGCACTGGGCAAAGTGCACTGCTCGCGATAGGAATTCGAGGTCGGCTACAGCCCCAGTAGGGTTATTGGGATAATTCAGCCAAAGAATTTTGGCTGCATGGGCAATGTCGGCAGGAATAGATTCCAGTTGTGGCAAGAATCCATGCTCTTCGAAAAGAGGCAAAGGGTAGCGTACTCCCCCCGCCATGTGTGTTCCTATGCTGTAAGTGGGATAGCCAGGATCCGGAACCAAGGCTACATCGCCTGAGTCCAAGAAGGCCAGAGAGGTGTTGAAAATGCCCTCCTTTGACCCGATGAGCACAGCCACCTCTTGGTTTGGATCCAGTTCCACTCCGAAACGGCGCGCATAATAGTCGGCTATGGCCTGTCGCAGCGCGGGCAGCCCGTAATAACCCGCGTAGCCATGATTGTCCGGCTTCATGGCTGATGCGAAGAGAGCGTCAATGATTGGGCGTGGTGGTGGAAGATCCGGACTACCAATGCCCAAGTTGATGACATCAACGCCTTCTGCTTTCATTTGTTCTAGCCTTTGGCCTGCTTCTGCGAAGACATAAGGTGGAAGGTCAGCAATGCGTTTGGCCAGATTCATAACCTTTCTCCTTCATCGTTGAGTCTGTTCTTAATTGGTGTTAATAATTCTCAAGCCATGTTTCCAGCACACGTCCTACTCGCTGCAAACTCTCTGGGCTTACCTTGTCCAGAGTGTCTTCTGTAGTATGCCAGTAGGGATAGTCAAAGTCAATAATGTCCACTGCTGCAAGCCCTAGTTGGCGAAATGGTAGGTGGTCGTCTATAATGGCGTAGCGGTACTGTGGAATGAAATACTTCTCGTATCCCAGGTCAGCCGCAATGGCCCATAAGGTTCTCAGCAACTGCTCATCGGAATTTTGTTCCCAGAAGAGCTGCTGTTCGCTATCACCAACCATATCCACTACAACGACTGCCTCTGGTCTTACAGAAAGACGCTGTGCCATGTAAGAGGCGCCTACCGAAAAGGGCCATCCATTGATGTTACCGCGATCCTCGGCGTCGAAAAAGACGAGCCAGACTTGGATGCCTGCTTTGCTGAGATCCAAAACACGTGCCAGTTCCAGCAATACTGCGACACCACTAGCTCCGTCGTTGGCGCCGGGAACTGGGCGGTTGCGATCAATTGGATCACGGTCGGCGATGGGACGCGTGTCATAGTGCACGCCTAGGATGATCAGTGGACCACTACCCTGTGCACCGATGATATTGCGTGCATTAATACCACGATAGGTAAAGCCTTGTACATCAGTCACCCACCCTGATTTGTGTAGCTC
Organism: Chloroflexota bacterium; assembly: GCA_014360905.1. Lineage (NCBI taxonomy): Bacteria > Bacillati > Chloroflexota > Chloroflexota bacterium. Next base: position 24,167 of record JACIWW010000001.1, on the reverse strand, counting down.
TGAAATAATGTATTCTGCTGTCTGCTGATTTTCTTCTGAGCCAGTGGGGCGAGGGCCAAAATCGCACTGTTTGAGCACATGGAGATAAGCTTTCTGTCCGTCAAATTGCTCTGTCTTGTTGCTTTTGTGCGCGCAGGCTACCAACAAAAGGGCAAGCGCAAAAGCAGCAAGTGCTACCTGTCTAAAACCACTGTCATGGCTTCGCATAGCCTAAACCTTCCTTCAGAGAAAACTAAATGCTAAACAGCATGTTTGTAGCTCATTGACTACACGAAATTTGTGCTCGAGTTGCCTCGATATCCCTTCATTAACTGCCTGTGCCTCCGCTTTCACTCAACTTCTTCTCCACCCTCCCACACCCCAGCATCTGTGCTCTGCAAATTTCACTTATTTTGCACTGTAATATAACAAAAGAACAAGGATTGTCAAAACAGGAATGAAAGCAGCCTGCTGCAAATCGGTCATCATTTATAAAGGCAAAACATCGTGCATAGCCACAAATTCTTGCAGAGCAGTCATCGCTCTCTCCGCATACGCCCGATAGCGTTGTCTCTTCCCTCGCTGCCTGCCTTCAAGTGGTGGCATCAGACCAAAATTGGGCTTCATCGGTTGAAAACCTGTCGCTTCCGCTGATGCCACATAGTGACAAAGAGCACCAAGCATGGTGGTACGCGGGAATTCCACCAAGTGCATGCCCATGGCCAGACGGGCAGCGTTGAGTCCGGCCACATAGCCGCTGCCCGTGGACGCAATGTACCCTTCGGTCCCGGTGATTTGCCCAGCAAAGAACAGCCCCCTCCGCTGTCGGCATTCCATTGTTGCATCCAACAATGCAGGCGAATTAATGAAGGTATTGCGGTGCATCTGCCCATAGCGCACAAATTCAGCGTGCTCCAGACCAGGGATAAGCGAGAAAACGCGCTTCTGTTCGCTCCACTTCAAATTCGTCTGAAAGCCGACCAAGTTATACAATGTGCCTGCCAAATTGTCCTGGCGCAGTTGCACTACAGCGTACGGCTGCCGCCCCGTACGCGGATCGATCAAACCCACCGGCTTCAGAGGGCCAAAAGCCAGCGCATTCCGCCCACGCCGTGCAATCACCTCCACAGGCAGACAGGCCTCAAAGAAATGCTGATCCTCCCGCTCAAACTCACGCAGGGGTATTGTTTCAGCTTTCAATAGCTCATCCACAAAGTGCTCGTACTCTTCCCGAGTCATCGGACAATTGATATAGTCATCCTGGCCTCGTCCATAACGGGAAGCACGGAAAGCACGGCTCATGTCGATGGACTCCAGCGTGACAATAGGAGCCATGGCATCGTAGAAGTACAGATGCTCCTGACCAGTCAGGCGGGCAATGTCCTCGGCTAGCAATTGCGAAGTGAGTGGCCCAGTTGCAATAACCACAATGCCTTCTTTCGGGATCTCCTGCACTTCAGTGCGCCGTATGGAGATAAGGGGATGCATTTCAATCTGAGCCGTGATTGCCTGAGCAAAGCCCTCCCGATCCACAGCCAAAGCTCCTCCGGCGGGCACAGCATTCTCATCCGCACAGGCCAGAATCAGCGACCTGAGGTAGCGCAGCTCTGCCTTCAGCAGACCCGGTGCCCGATCTGGCAAATTTGAACCGAGAGAGTTGCTGCAAACCAATTCGGCCAGATAGGCAGTGCGATGTGCCGGCGTCATCACGGCGGGTCGCATCTCGTAGAGGATCACTCGCACACCACGTTGCGCTGCTTGCCAAGCAGCTTCGCTACCAGCCAACCCTCCGCCGATCACCACGATCTCGACCATAGATGAACCTGTCCCTCTAGCTATGCAAGGCACGACCCTTAGCCGCTAAAGCCGCCTCAGCTACTGCTTCGCTCAATGTAGGATGAGGATGGATCGCAACCTCTAATTCGTCCAAAGTAGCCTCTAGCGTTAGCGCCAGAGTACCTTCCTGAATCAGATCACTCGCATGTGGACCAACGATATGCACCCCGAGAATCTGCCCGTACTTGCTTTCAGCCACGATCTTGACTAAACCTTCCTGTTCACCTTGCGCCAAGGCTTTGCCATTGGCACGGAAGGGAAATTTGCCCACCTTGAGGTCATAACCCTGTTGCCGTGCCTGTTCCTCGCTCAACCCCACGCTAGCCACTTCAGGCCAGGTGAACACACAACTGGGCACAGCAGCATAATTCATAGCACGCTGCAACCCTATAGCATTCTCCACTGCCACAACTCCTTCGTGCATGGCAACATGTGCCAACAGGATGCCACCTGTCACATCGCCGACCGCATATACATGGGGCAAATTGGTGCGCATGAATTCGTCTACTTTAATCCCGGCTTTCTCCACTTGCACCCCCACAGAATCCAGCCTTAACTCCTCTACATTGGGTCGCCGACCTACCGCAACGAGGATTTTATCTACTTCCACCGTAGTAGCCTGGGCCGCACCCTGAATCGTAACTGCGTACTTCCCATTGTTCGATGCTACCTTGGAAACCTGGCTTGCGGTATAAACCGCCACCTTTGCCTTTTTCAGGGCGCGCTCTACCTCCGCGCCAAGGTCGGCATCCAACGTTGGCAGCACTCGTGGCAACAACTCAACCAAGGTTACCTGCACTCCGCAAGCGCGGAATAGCGTTGCAAACTCGACGCCAATCGGTCCCGCCCCGATAATCAACAGACTGCCCGGAAGTGCGTCCATGCTCAACGCGTCATCGCTGGTCAACACACCAGACCCTTCCAGCCCTGGAATGGGCAGAGATGCAGGGCGCGAGCCTGTGGCAATGACATAGTCCTTTGCCTCCACACGCTCCTGTCCACCCTCTCCCACTACTTCCAACGCAGACGGGGAAACGAAACGCGCTATTCCAGGCAGCAATTGCACTCCAGCCTTCTCCAAGAGAAATTTGACGCCACCTGTCAGGCGACGCACTACTGCCTCTTTCCTCTTTTGCGCGGCTGACCAATCCAGTTTGACTTCGCTCACAATCACTCCATAGTCCGCTGCTTCTCGTGCTAGATTGAGCAACTCAGCTGTCCGCAGCAAAGTTTTGGTGGGAATACAGCCCCAGTTCAAACAGACTCCACCTAGTTTCCCTTTTTCCACAAGAACCACTTTTGCCCCCAATTGGGCAGCGCGCAAGGCAGCCACATAACCACCTGGGCCAGCACCAATAATAGCGATATCAGAACGAATCGTCATATCCCTCATCTCCTCTCTCACTATTTCCCCTAGCCTAACAACAAGTATGGCTGTTCCACAAGTTGCTTTATCCGCTGCAGAAAACGTGCTGCAGGTGCTCCATCCACCAGGCGATGATCAAAAGTCAAGCTAAGCACCATCATCTGGCGCACACAGACTTGCCCCTCGTGAACCACGGGCATCTGACGCAGACGTCCTACTCCCAAAATGGCACACTCGGGCAAGTTGATGATTGGCGTGAAGGCATCAATGTCATACATCCCGAGATTGGTAATAGTGAACGTGCCCCCGCTCAAATCATCCGGCATGCTCTTCCCAGCACGCGCACGCCCCACTAGATCTCGCAGGGTACGGGCAATCTCCACAATCCCCTTCTGATCTGCATGGCGAATCACTGGCACTACCAAACCCCGCTCCGTATCCACAGCCACTCCAATATGAATTTGCGCTATGGTCTGGATTTCATCACCAACTAAGCGCACATTCATATAGGGGTATTCACGCAAAGCACGTGCAACCACGGCTACCAGAATGTCCGTATACGAGATGGCAAAGCCCAAAGTGGACTCGAGTTGTTCTTTCAGTAGCGTGCGCAATTGTACCAGATTAGTCGCGTCCGCCTCTGTGGTCAAGGTAACCGCTGCTGTCGTGTGGGTGCTGGCACTCATGCGCTCGGCAATAATGCGCCGTACCCCAGCGAGTGGCACGCTTTCAACTGCCGCTGGCATAACGGGAACTTCCTTCGTCTCTACCATCAATGCGGCACGCACATCTCTTTCCACAATACGCCCGCCAGGCCCCGTGCCCTTGATGCGTGCAAGGTCAACCCCATGCTCTTCCGCCATTTTCCGCGCCCGCGGAGAAACAAAAATACGCGGGGGAACCTGCTCTTCGCGCGGCTGTTCCACTGCCCTCTTCAGTTCAGCGACAGGTGCGGCAGGCATCTTCTGTTCAACCTGGCTTGGCTTATAGGCACTAATATCTTCATCCGGAGCGGCGATCAGCCCCACTACCGTCAGCACTGGCACTTTGCTCCCTGCCTGATAAAAGATCTCGCGCAATACGCCACTTGCCGGCGCTTCCACCTCCAACACAGCCTTATCGGTCTCAAGCTGATACAGTGGCTCTCCTTTTTGAACCGTCTGACCAACATCTACGAACCATTTTACAATTGTACCCTCATCCATCGTTTCTCCCAAAACAGGCAAGATGACCTCGACAGCCATGTTCTCTCCTTTCAGAGTATGCTACGGATAGCAGCAACGATCTGCTCTGTGCTAGGTATGGCAGCCGCTTCCAATGGCTCACTCATCGGAATGGGCACGTCTGCTCCTGCCACACGCACCATAGGCGCATCTAGGTAATCAAAAGCAGCCTCATTCACCAGAGCAAACAGCTCGCTGATGAAACTGCCTGTCTTGTACGCCTCTGTTACTCCAACTAGCCGGCCTGTTTTCTTCACCGAGTTGACAATTGTCTCCAAATCCAGCGGCTTCAGCGTACGCGGATCAATCACTTCAACGCTGATGCCTTCTGCTGCAAGGATCTCAGCCGCCTCCAAAGCGCGATAGCGCATACGCGAATAGGCAACGACCGTGACATCTTTTCCTTCACGCACCACATCAGCAACACCCAATGGAATCAGGTATTCACCCTCAGGCACGGGCCCCTGCTCCTTGTACAGCATCTTGTGCTCAATAAACATGATAGGGTTGTCATCGCGGATCGCCGTCTTGAGCAAGCCTTTGGCATCATAGGGCGTTGCTGGCATCACCACATAAATCCCTGGGAAGTGAACCCATAGAGCTTCCAGGCTCTGCGAGTGGTGGGCTGCGATAGATCGTCCTGTCCCACCTTCTGTCCGTATGACCATCGGCACAATCGTCTTCCCCCCGAACATATACCGGTTCTTAGCTCCCTGATTGGCAATTTGGTCCATAGCCAAAGGCGTGAAATCCACATACATGATCTCGGCCACTGGGCGCATGCCAGCCATAGCTGCACCAACTGCTGCCCCTCCAATGATTGCTTCCGAAATAGGCGTATCCCTTATCCGTTCCGGACCATACTTTTCAATAAGACCCCGTGTTACTCCATAGGCTCCACCATAAACACCAACATCTTCGCCCATGACAAAAACGCGCGGGTCACGATCCATCTCCTCACGCAAAGCCTCGTTAATAGCCTGCCAATATGGGATCTGGCGCATAGTTGGATTGCTGCGCACTCTCTGGCGCAATTGACGCTCCGCCTCTACATCTGCCGCTGTCGTCTTGCTAGGCGCATAAACGTCATGGTATAACTCAGAAGGATGCGGTAATGGTGAGGCGAAAGCAAAGTCCGTAGCAGTCTTGATCGCCGCTGCAGCCCGTTCCTCCACTTCCGCTATTTCCTGCTCCGTGGCAATGCCCTCTGCTTTCATCCGCTTCTTGAGCTGTACGATAGGATCGCACTTTTTCCATTGCTCTTCCTCTTCACGAGTGCGGTAAACGCATGGATCGGAACGCGAATGACCAAACCAACGATAGGTCTTACACTCGATCAAGGATGGCCCTTCGCCTCGACGAGCACGTTCCACCGCTTTTCTGACTGCAGCACGAACCGCCAGCACATCCATCCCGTCCACTACCTCACCCGGTATGCCATAAGCACATGCCCGTGCCGCCACATCGGGGAGTTTGGACGCTTTGGTAAAGGGAACGGACATGCCATACTGGTTGTTCTCCACAATGTACACCACGGGCAAGTTCCAGACAGAAGCCAGGTTCAGCGATTCATGAAAATTGCCCGTGTTCGCTGCGCCGTCGCCAAAGAAACAAAGCACTACCCTGTCCTGACCTTGCATTTTCACGGCAAGAGCAGCTCCTGTAGCCACCGGAATGTTCCCACCGACAATGCCGGTAGCCCCGAGATTCCCTCGCTCGACATCCGCAATGTGCATCGAGCCGCCTCGCCCTTTGCAATACCCCGTGGCGCGTCCACACAATTCGGCCATCATCTTATTCAGGTGCTCTTGTTTCTCCTGCGGTGTTTTGGCTAGGCTATCCCCACGTGCATGGCAATGCCCATGGCCCCGATGCGTGCTGGTGATCAAATCGTCATCGCGCAATGTCGAAATCGCACCAACAGCGACGGCTTCCTCGCCAGCGTAAAGATGGGAAGCGCCTTTGATGAGGTTCTTCCCCAGTAGGTCGTACACAGTTTCCTCAAAATGGCGAATCTCCAGCATCTGTCGCAAGTAGTTGAGCAAATCTGCCTTGCTCAGCCCTTCTTCCTTCATGAGCGCTTTCAAGTTTTTCTTCAGTGTCTTCTTAACCATGCTTGTTTGTCCTCCCGAAGCACAATATGTTATGTCGATAGGAAACTCACTCGCAAAAATTGGTCCGAGCGCCTTTTCTTTCAGACAATTCGCACTTCAACCCCCAGTGCAATGGCCTGTGCGACAAAATCCGGTGGGGCACCATCGTCCGTGATGAGGATGTCAATTTCGGTCAGAGGAACCACGGTAGCCAGCCCCTTGCGGCCGATCTTGCTGGAGTCAATCACAGCAATGACCTGCTCAGAGGCTTTCACACAGGCTCTATCCACTTCGGCATCGAGCACCGTAGCAGTGGTGGCACCAACTTCTAGGCTCAAACCGCCCGCGCCCAGAAACATCTTATCCGCATGCAAGCCTGACAGACTGGCAATGGATTGAGGTCCCACCACAACTTCCTGCTGCGGCAAATAGATGCCGCCTAACAGGATCAAATGCACGCCTTTCCAGCAGCCCAACTCACGCACAATGGGCAGCGAACTGGTGATGACCGTCAGATGCCCAGAAGTTAAGATATCCCGCGAGATGTATCGAGCTACATGCACTACGGTTGTTCCCGAGTCCATGATGATCACATCGCCATCTTTGATCAGTGCCGCAGCAGCACGTCCAATGCGCTCTTTCTGCTCTTTGTGCATCATCATCTTCTCGTTGAATGACCACTCCAGAATGGTCTGTGGCACGCTGACCGCTCCACCCCACACGCGGCGCAACAAGCCGCGTGCCTCTAGCTCTTCTAAATCGCGGCGTATCGAAACCTCGGACACGCCAAACTTCTGACTGAGATCTGATACCAATACTCGACGCGCATTGGCCAGTTCTTCCAGAATAGCCAGTTTTCGCCTTTCATTTGCCTCTAACACCAACAGCTCTCCTTAACCATCAACGCTCTGCATAGATCAACCAGTCTATGTTCGTATTACTTTCGAATTCATTATATTTCCATTTCGAATTTTGTCAAAATCAGCGCTCCATGCAACTGTTCAGCGGCACCAGTACCAGTGCAGGTATTGCATCTGTTGTCACCTGCTCCATTCACGGTGATTTGACATCACCATAAGACCAGATTATAATCTCAACAGAAATATGTTTATCTACACACAAGGAGGTGAGTGACCCATTGACCGAAGGAGAAAAAAGACAACGTTTGGAGGTAACTGGCACTGTAGTCGAAGCTTTGCCCAATGCCATGTTCCGTGTGAATTTGGACACGGGGCAACAAGTTTTAGCCTATCTTTCGGGCCGAATGCGCCGTTACTACATCAAAGTGCTGTTGGGTGACAGGGTCAGAGTGGAATTATCCCCCTATGATCTGGAAAAAGGCCGCATCGTGTACCGTTACAAGATACCTTCGGAGTAGCCAGCCGCTTGATGGCAGATAGATGGATATATCTAAAGGAATCATCTGATCTTATCGCAGGAGCCGGCATGTGCCGGTTTTCTTTTATTCCCACCAATCGCTCTCCCAACGATGGCATCGCATAGAGTGAATATGAAAGTCCGCGTATCCGCTCTCCTTGCGCTTGTGGTGCTCGCCCTATTGGCAGCAGTTTTCCTGGTCATGCGCCAGCTGGACTATTGGATATTGTTCCAAGACCAGGTGCGTCTGAGCGCTTGGGTGAATCAATGGGGAACATGGAAACCGCTAGCAATCGTGATTTTGCAGGCTGCTCAGGTCCTACTGGCACCTATACCAGGCCAGATAGTGGGTCTGGTCAGCGGCTATTTCTTTGGCATCTTCTGGGGAACTGTGTACAGCATGATCGGCATTATGCTGGGCTCAATCACTGCTTTTACCCTGGCACGCTTTGGCGGCCGTCCACTAGTGGAACGTCTGATGCCTGCACATACCTTGAAACGCTTGGATGATGGTGCGCGACGGCATGGCCTTTTCTTTTTTCTGCTGGTCTTCTTCGTGCCCTTCTTGCCTGATGACCTTGCTTGCTTCGTAGCAGGACTATCTTCCATCCCTATTCCAGCCCTAGCTCTGGTAGCCTTGGTTGGACGCCTGCCTGGCGTTCTGACGTCTTGCTGGCTGGGAGCGAACGCAGTTCGCTTCAGTACTACACAATGGCTCATGCTCATTGCCGCATCAGCGTTATTGGCAGCACTACTTCTGCGCTATGGCAACCAACTCCAGGAATGGGCTTGGAAGATCACGGGAGATCATTAGCTTCGGATTTGTCCAAAGGTTTGCTGTCGCTCGCCTCTTCCACGCGCCCATGAGGCTCGAAATACTGGATCGTAAGGTATGGCTTGATCTGGGCTTTGACCTCCTCTTTCGTGATATGGCCAGACACGTGCATCAACGTATCGCCAAAGTCATTGTCTATGCCCATCGCAGCCAAGCACGGATAGTGGTGATGGAGCATACCTGCCTGGAATTCAGCCTCATCCACATGGACTCCAATCAATCCTTCGGCAACATGGCGCGCACATCCGCACACAGCATCCCGCTCTACATGGGCCTCGATAATGGTCTTGCTCGCTGGATCAACTGTGAGGATGAAACGAGGACGCCCAAAGAAACGGGCGAACTCTGCAATCCATTCGTTATGGTACTCCACACGATGCCGACCTGCATTGTAATGCGTTTCAGTCAGCGAACAGAGCGGCTTGGGGAAAACAGCCGCAACACCAATATTCTCTAGCCACTGCTTTAACTGGCGTGCCAGTCCTTTCGGCATCCACTCGGTGTGGTCAATGGGTACAATGACTGCATGCGCACCTGTTCGTTGCGCAATCTCAGGGATAAGTTCGGCCACTCCAGGATTCTCGCCAAGAGAGAGGATCAAATCAACAGGGGGCAACTCTTCCGGGATGTGCTCTTCCGGATAGTCCATCACTAGGGGCAGATTCCCGGGAGCCTGCCATTCCTCTATGACCCATCCCTGTGGCGCATGGGCGCGCAGATTCTGCACCATGCGCTTGCCGTATTCGCCCTGAGTAATCGCCAGAATCCGCATCAGCGACCAGGCTCACCCTGGCCCGGCCTAGTAGGTGGAGATGGACGGTATGGAGCAGGGATGAACTCCACCGATGGACGCCGTTGCGCAGCCTGAGGGTAAAGATCCATCAGCGCATAGATTTCTTTAGGCATGTCCTCGGAGATCGGCAAGCCCATCTCACGCGCCTCGTCAGCAGAAATGGGATAATCATGGGTCCAGCAGCCCTCGCTGAGTTTGGTCGCAATCTGACGAGCCTTCTCTTCCTCCATGCCATTGTTGCGCAACAGTGTATACACTGTATTGTGCACCTGCTGAATGGCTTTGCGCGCCATGTCACCCATCATCAGGGTCAGATCATCACGGTTGGGATTGTCCACTTGCAGAGCAGCCAACACGGACACAGCGGGCACGTAACCACCACCCTGCGGCATCTGCAACTGTGGATCGACAGGCCCAAGCACGCCATTTGGATCCATCACGATCTCGTCCGCAGCGAGAGCGATCAATGTGCCACCAGACATGGCATAGTGTGGGACAAATACGGTTACTTTCGCCTTGTGCCGGCTGAGCGCGCATGCAATCTGTTCCGCTGCCAGCACTAGGCCACCAGGCGTATGCAACACGATGTCAATGGGAACATCTTCACTGGTAAGTCGAATCGCACGCAATACCTGTTCCGAGTCCTCGATGTCAATATAGCGACTGATGGGAATGCCCAAAAGGCTCATCGTCTCCTGACGGTGGATGAGCGTGATCAATCTCGAGCCGCGTTTGCGCTCAATGGCATCCATCACCATGCGCCGTCGTGCCTCTATTGCACGCCGTGTCAACAGCGGTATAAAAGTGGATAGCAAGAACAGAATCCAGACGATATTGAAGATGTCATTCAGACCCATGCTCCCCCCTCGTTTGCTCAATGTTCAACAAAATTATACTACGCAGGCGAAATATTGTCCACTGCCCACACCACTGCTCCCAATAGCCCCACCTGATCCCCCAATGCCGCCGGCACAATCGGTGTCTCGCGTTGCACAGGTGTGATGGCATGCTCCCGCACCCATGCACGTACTGGCTCAAAGAGCAGCGAACCCAGTTTGCTCACTCCGCCGCCTAGGATCACGCGGTCTGGATCGAAGATGTGGATGAGATTTAACACACTTATACCTAGGTAATGCGCTGCACGCTGGATCGCTTGCAGCGCGACACTATCCCCCTCCTGCGCCGCTTTGCCCACCATCTCTGCGCTAAGCTCCATCCCCTCTCGTACCACTGTGCACAGCGATGAATCATAGCCTCGGCGTATTAACTCCAGCGCATGGCGAGCGATTGCCGGCCCTGCCGCCATTACCTCAAGGCACCCTACATTGCCACAGTTGCAGCGCGGTCCTGCCGGCTCCACAGTAGCATGTCCTGGTTCCCCAGCCAGTCCATGGGCTCCCAGCAATAACTGCCCGTTGCAGATGATTCCGCCACCAATACCGGTGCTAATCGTTAAATACACCATATCCGAGCAACCCCGTCCAGCACCAAAGCGCAACTCTGCCAATGCTGCCACGTTGGCATCGTTGTTCACGTAAACTGGCAACCCAAATTCTTGTGAGAGGATATCGCGCAACGGCACATTGTGCCAACCTAGGAGGTTAGGCGGTGCGATCACCACGCCAGTACGTGGATCGAGCGGTCCAGGTGAGCCAACACCAATGGCCACGGCATGTGCTTCTGGAGCCTCAGGCAGCACTTGAGCAATGGTCGCTTTCAGGCGCTTCAGCACTGGCTGCAATCCCTCCTGAGCCAGCGTAGGCTGCCGTGCTTCGCGCATGATGTTCCCCTCCGTATCAGCTAAGCAAGCGCGAATCTGCGTCGCACCCAAGTCCACTCCCACCACATAAGGATAGGTCATTTTCCCCTCCCGAGTGCTGAGCATGCAAAAACATGCCCCCACTCTTCACCGCCACCAGTTTTTTTGCATCCGCTTGGCGAAAATAGGCGCGGTACGCCGCTGTCTCGCACAGCAACTCTTCCAACTCTCGCCGCGCCTTTCGTTCAGATACTTCATCGGCACGACCGCCACCTTCCACAATAAGAGCGCAATCCTGCTGTGCCACTTGCGATACCAACCCATGAGCTATAAGCCAGCGCACGCCGGCTTGTACCGTTTCCACACAATGGGCCATCGCTGTCGCTAGCACCTCCCACTCCAAACGTCCGTTGTAAGCACTCAGGGCATGCTTGACTAGCCCTGTCAGACGGCGCAGGAAAGCATCTATGGTATCCAACCCTGGGTCTATGCCGAACAAGTACACCTGCTCAGGTTGCACATGGCATAGGACTTGCTCCCAAACACGTGGGCCCGGAGGTAGCGTCCACACTGCCAAGGCTGGACTGGGCTGCAATTCACTCCTGCCACGCCCTGGGAAGCCTGGCACTGCCACAGCTTCCGCCCAAAGCATCACCGTACCCTCCTCCCTCAATGCCTGCAGGATCGGCAATGGCTCCCTGACGGTGCGATAGTCGGCCACGGCAACAGCTATCGCCGGTACGACGAGTTCCACCACCGGCTTTTCTTCGACATGTGCATCTATCCACTCCAAGTACAGTGCACGCTCGCCGGCAAAAGAGCCCGCACGCAGCACATAGGCCAGGTCGAACAGCCCCTCGGGCGCGGGCAAGTCCGCGCTTTGCCACCACAACGCCGGCAAGGCATGCCCCTTTTCATCCTGCACTTCCAAACGACGGTGCTCGCCTGTGCGTCCTATCGTGCGCTCCCCTGTCACGCGCAGCCGTCTCGTCGCCAGATAAACTGGCGGGTTGCCTGGACCAAACGGCGCCAGCCTTGTTATTTCGTCCAGTAACTCCAAGGTAAGTTCGGGCAAGGAAAGATAGGCTGCAATGGGTAACTCGCGTTCAAGTGGAAACTCGCCCACTTGTGCCGCTACGGCCTGTACCAATCGCCGTTGTAACTCAGGGATATGATCCGCATCAATGGAAAAACCAGCGGCCATAGGATGCCCACCGAAACTGGTCAGCAATCGGCTATGCGCAGCCAGCACAGCATAGATATCCACGTTAGGCACGGAACGCGCTGAACCGCGTGCCATTTCGCCCGGCGGTGCCGACAGAAGCACTACCGGCCGATTGTAACGTTCGGCCAGGCGTCCGGCAGCAATGCCCAGCACACCAGCAGGCCACTTGGGATGAGTCAGTACTAGGACTGGCTGGGATAGCAGCGAGCGGTTCCGTTCTATCTGCTCCTGTGCTGCCACCATCACCTGTTGACTGAGGAATTGGCGGCGCACATTCAAAGCCTCCATTTCAGCAGCAATCACACGGGCCCGAGCCAGGTCTTGGGTCAAGAAAAGTTCCATCCCCACGGAGGCATCAGCCAATCGTCCCAGCGTATTCAATCGGGGAGCCAAGGCATAACTAATCTGATCCTCGTCCAGCGTATCAGGCTCAATTTCAGCCACTTCCAGCAATGCTCGCAGACCCACACGCTCCACCCGTTGCAGCGCCTGCAGCCCACGCTGTACGAGATAACGCACCTCCCCACGCAGCGGTACCACATCGGCTACCAAACCCAATGCGACCAGATCCAGTCCCTTTTCAGCCACACCCAGTGCTTCAGCCAGCTTGTAGGCCACGCCCACGCCGGATAAATCGTGCAACAAATGCCCCTCGGGCAGACGGCGGGGGTTCACGATCGCTTGCGCCTGGGGTAGTGTGGAGGGCAAAGCATGGTGGTCCGTGATCAGCACATCCAATCCCGCGTTTCGAGCTAAGCTCATTGTCTCGTGTGCCGTCATGCCCGTGTCACAGGTCAACAGCACGCGCACACCACGACCTAAGAACGGTTGCAGCGAGCGCCAATGTACGCCATGCGATTCCGTGCGACGATTGGGGAGGTACCAATCTACCTGTGCTCCCAAAGCACGTAGCGCCTCGACCAGCAAAGCAGTGGCCGTCAATCCATCCACGTCGAAATCGCCCCACACCAGGATACGCTCACCGCGGGCGATAGCTGCTTGCAGCCGCTCCACTGCCACTGCCATGTCTGGCAACTCAAATGGAGAAACCGGACGGTAACAGGCAGGATCCAGAAACGCCAGCGCTGCCTGTGGCGTGAGCAAACCCCGCTCTACCAACGCTTTGGCCACCAAAGGATGGCCACCCACTGCAGCTTGCAGGTCAGCAGGAACCTCAACCAGTTGCGGCTCTACCCATTTCATACCGATACCTCCACCCCCAAATCCTGCCAGAACCCCATCATTCATGCGCCCTAAAATGGGATTGGAGCAATGCTCTCCAGGTCTATCTCTTCCAGCGCTGCTGCAATGTCTTCCACTTCTTCAGCCTCGGCCAGCAAGCCGGCTTCTACATCAGTCCAGCACAAGGAGCGGTAAACACAATAGTGGCACAAGCGCCGCTGCTCTGTTTTGGGAAATACCTCCTCAGTGCGCGTTGCTATCTCATGTACCAAATCAGCCAGGAAAGCAGCATCGGCGGCGAATTGTTCTTCACTGTAGAAAAATCGCTCGGGCTGGGCAGGGAACTCGGCAAACCAGTACACCATCTCCACCTGCTGTGGAGCGATCGGCACGCCATTATTGAACAACGCTCCAGCCTGCACCAGCACATAAGGATAGATACGAGTCTGCAGGCGGCTCTGTAGCCAGGCGCGGCTGTTGCGACGCTGTCCCGTCTTCCAGTCCACAATGACCCAACGCTTGCCTGGCTCGCCCGCCAATAGATCATAGCGTGCCTCCAATCGGTAGCAATATGCCATACCCACTGTGTTGCCTATTCCTACGTGCTCGGACGGCACAATAGCCACAGATAAAGTGGCTTCGGCCTCGCACACCTCATGCGGCAAATCTTGGGGCGCAGTGCTGCGGTAATTCTGCCACCAGCGTGCCAGGTCAGGATCCGCCAAGGCAACCTTTTCTAGCGCCTCAATGGGAACACCGCTGTAGAACTGACGCAATAGCCGATGAAATGCCTGGCCACGCTGCAAGAGTTGCTCGAACTCCAGCGCATCAGCAGTCTCCGGCGCAGGCCAGAGACAATGCTCTACGTAACGCAACTGAAAACGCCGCGGGCAATCCACATAGTCCTGCAAGCTACTCTGACTGAAAACAAACCCCTCAGGTACCATGCGCTGTTCCTCCCGCCACATCGTTTGTCTGGCTCTCCGGCAAGTTGGATGCGGTCAACCTGCGGGAGAGAGTCTGTTCCCAATAGGTGCGCAGCATAGTAAAGGGCAAGGCTGGCGTTTTGGGCTCCTTTTCGCTCTTGCCCGTATTCCAGGTCACGATCAACTCGCGCTTGGCCCGGGTGATACCCACGTACAACAGACGCAAGCGCTCGCAGATGTAATCCATGCGTGCCTGCCGCGAGGGTTCACCTTCCACATAGGGTGTCCCACCGGGGTGCAACGCCTCCAGTTGCCCCAAAGCCTCGGCCGACAGGTTCAAATCGTCGCGCACATACCAACGCTCGCTCTTGTAGCGGTCTATTTCCATCCCCGAGGGGAAATCATAGTTGTTCACCGCCGTGAGATGCACGCGGTCCCACTCCAGCCCCTTAGCACGATGCATGGTGGCCACTACTACCTGCCCTTTATAGCGTTCCGGATCGAAGCCCGTATCTTCGGCAGACAAACCCACAAAGCGCCGTTCATTCTGCGCGATCACGTGCAACTCCTGGGCTAGGTCTGCCAGCCGCCAAGCAGGATTGGCCTCGCTATAGTCGCGCAGCACCACGGCAAAGTGATAGGCGCGAGCCAGATCAGTCGGCTCGTCGAACAAGTCTTGGGACAAGGTGAGCAACAACTGATCAATGGGCAAACCTGCTGCCTTGTGCCAGCGCTGTGCCTTTTCGCGAAACTCCAACAATAGTGCCAAGCCCTCCTCATCGCCACCAAAATCCTGTTCGTGCAGCCAATCCACGCCCAGACGTGGCCACAGATAATCCTCCACCTTGGTACATTTCCCCAGAAGCCGCGATAGGCGAGTCAGATGTGCATAGCGCTCCTTATCCACCCGCTCGCGCCAGTGCCAGGCTAAGAACGCCGGCCCCAGACGCTTGGGATTATCCGGATCTGCCAAGTGCATTAGGATGGCTTCCAAAATGCCCGCCGTATCGCGCGTTGGCCCAGTGCTGTTGAGCAATTCCACACAGGCAAGCCCTTTTTGGCGCAGCGCCTCAGCGAATTTAAAGCCTCGCTCGTTGTCTGGTACAAGCACAGCCACGGTCTTCTCCTTATGTCGCGCTACCCATTTGACCAGAGAACTCACCACAGTGCGTACTTCGTCATCCGGCGTTAGGCGGCGCGGGTGAAAGTGGATGAGGCACTCTGCATCAGGCGGATTCGGTTGTGCATCACCCTCACCTGTGGGCTGAATATACTGCAGCCGAAAGGCTTGTCTTGCTTCCTGGAGAGGATGCTCCTTCACAGTCCAATCCAACAAGTAGTTGGCCAGTTCGATAATAGGGCGCGCGGAGCGCCCTGACTCCAACATCTCCACGGTCTGGACCTCAGGACGTGCCAAGAACTCGCGCAAAAGACGTGGGTTGGCAGTAGTGAAGGTATAGTACACGGCCTGGTTCGGATCACCAACCCGTACCCAACGTCCATTGGGGCCAGCCAACAGTGCCAATAAATCCTGTTGCAGCGCGCTCGAATCCTGAGCCTCGTCCTCCAGGATGAAAGGCCAACGATGCTGCAAGCGTGCGAGATAGTCCTGGTCCAAACGCAGCGCAGTGATGGCATACGCCACCAAATCGTCAAAATCCACCTTACCCCGGTAGGATAAACTGCGCTGGTAATCTGCGTAGACATCTATGCAGAACTCAGCTAGTGGCCAGCGTTCATCCCGCGCCGAAAGCCAACTGCGCAGCACTTCTGGCGTCCACTGCCTGTCCTTAGCACGGCGAATAAAGGCGTTGGCGATCTCACAGGCCTCTTCAGGCCACCAATCCTTGGCAACGGGGCGAATGCGCCACTCTTCAATTTCTGCATCGAGGTACATTTCCAGCAACTCAGGATGGGTACGCAACCAGGATTGCACTGCATCTTCGAGGATGCCCCATGCTTCCCGGTCATCAGCAATCGCAAAGTCATCCGCCAATCCCACTAGGCTGGGACGTTCACGCACGATGTCATGCGACAAGCCATGCAACGTACGCACGCGGTAACCCATCCCAGGCAAAAGCCGGTACTCCTCGCGCAGGAAACGACGAATGCGCGCCGTGAAATTATCCACTGCGGAGTTGACCAGGGTCACGATAAGCACTTCCTGCCCTTCATCCAGGCTGGTAGCCACCAGCTTTGCTGCCAGGGCAGAAAGCACCTCCGTCTTGCCACTGCCAGGTACGGCAGCAACGCCCATCAAACCGCCACGGTAAGCCAGTATCTCTTGCTGTGCCTGTCTCGGCCTAAACACGCTTTTCCTCTCCTTGTCCTATTGGAGAGGGATTAGGAGTGAGAGCCATCTCGCGCAACATCCGCTGCACCCACTCCAGCAACGGCCCACGTTCCTCGCGGCCACGGGGATTCAGCTCACTGATCCCCAAATATACTCGTTGACGGCACCGACGCAGCAGCCCTAATACCACGCGCCACAACATCGTCTGCCCGGCCATGAACTCGTCTTCCTCGCTCCAGCGACGTTCACGTGGCCAATGGCGGGTAAGCACGAAAGGATGGGTCAGTGGCTGGTACAGGCGACGCCCCCACGAAAGGCTATTGGCGTCTAGCCAGAATTGGTAACCCACCGGGCGGTTCTCGGTCAGAAAAGTATAAGCAGGGGCAATAAGCACGGCATTCTGTTCCACAGGGCGCCAGCTATGCAGGTACTGAGCCGCTACCACTCCTCCTTCCACCATGCGGATATAGCGCATGCCCAGTTCGTTCATGTCCGCGACATCCAGCGCCCAGCGGAACTTGCGCACCGACTCGATGAGATTGGCTGCGGCTGCTGCTGCATCGTAGTTATTATGGAACCCATAGCCCGGCTTGGCCAATAACTCGTCGAAGAGCCTGCTGAAAAACAAATCCAACGGCAAAGGCGTCCCTTCTGCATAGGCCTCTATCCAATGCAGCAAATCGCTGTAGCGCGCTCCCAAGCGAAAAGTGATACGCTCCTGCGTTTCCGGCTGCAACTGTCTGAACGGATACAAGCGAGGACGATGCTCCTTCACCGTGTACACGATGTCCGTTAAATAGCTAGCCCGCACCCAATCCAGGTCAGCAATAGCCTGCACCAATGCCTGCGCCACATCATTGCGCGGTGGGCACATCTCCCATTGCGGATGCGCCAATTGAGCCAGAGTCAGCAGACAGCGCACAGCAGGTTCCTCGCGCAGCGCACGCGAGGGACGGTGTGTCCGCACCGGCACGCCACAACGCTCCAAGTCCGTCACCAAGGCAAAGCGCAAAGCATCATCCACAAAAGGTGCCACGACCGCAATCTCGCCAGGTGGCACTCCTTCGTCCCTTACCAGCCGCTGCACTTCATCCACGACATTGCGCAGCAGCGTAGTATGGAAATGCCCTTCCACAAAGCGCAAAGATTCCTCCAGTTGCTCTGCGTTGGGAACAGATGCGCCCTTTGCAGCACGAGCCACTGGCGCCTGCCTCGTCAGAGCAGTGCTCAGTGCCTGCACGGCTGGTGACGAGACAAACGGAGTGGCCAGTATCACGCATTGTGCACAGCGCTCTTTGAGTGCCAACGCACCTTTGGGGTCAGCGCCCAGATAGGTGCGGAAACCCCCATCCTGATCGTATACCAACAGCACTGAGGCTGCCTGCTCAAGCCATTCGAGTAGCAAGTCATGCGCAACAGGGATATCCTCCTCCAGGTTATCGGCAATCAAGTGGCGGTAACGCCGCAGCAGAAAAGTCCGGCATTCAGGCTGGGGCCACACATAACGCATGAATGCCTCCACCTGCAACGAAAAATCAAGCAAGTTATGCTGCAGACAATAATCGCGGAAAGCATTGGCTGCTCGCTGCACGGCCTCGTACACCCGCTCGCGACTGCTGGGTCCACTCCAAGCTGCGCTTAGTCGCGCTGCAATCTCAGTGTGGGGAAAACCAACCAAAGCTGCCTTGTTCAGATTGTCAATAATCTGGCTCAGCAAACGGTTGCGGGGCACTGTCACGTCGCCAAAGGCACCCTCTTGGATGAATGCCTCAAGCACCTGATCGAGATAATATTGCGCCGTTTCCAGGGTCAAGAATATCGGCTCACGGGTAGGATTGAAGCCAGCGCCTTCAGCAATCACCGGCCAGAAGAGATCCAGCATGCGCCTGGCCAGCCCATCCACGCTGAGCACATCCACCCGTGCCCCTGCGGGTACCGCTGGACGACGCAGTGCTTCCACATACGGTCGGCCATATGAGCGTTGCGGCACCCACACCAAAATCTGATCTGCACGCACGCCCACATTCAGGAGGTAGAGCAAACGCTGCACAGCCACCGTCGTCTTGCCGCAGCCAGCCGGCCCTTCTAGGAAAACCGTGCGCGGCTCCCCTATCGGTGCTAGAACAACCTTCTTCTGCTCAGGAGTCAACTCCATCTCGGACATTGCGGGCATTAGTATAGCATATAGACAAGGGAAGAACAAGCCAAGATGGTTCATTGCCCTTTTGCATCGGAGGGTGTTGAACAAGTCCCTTTTGTCATGCTGAGGCGCAGCCGAAGCATCTCAGCGATACGGAACGAGAGATTCTTCGCTTCGCTCAGATACCGTCCTGAACGCAGTGCAGGAATGATACCAGAGGCTGTTTTTTTCAACGCCTCTGTATCTGCTAATTAGACAATACTAGATATTGGGAATATACTGTGTTCGTTACGATTTGCATTGCATGCCATCCGCAAAAACCCGTGAGGCATTGTCGTGTTAAGCCTTCTAATAATGAAAAAGGAGGTTGTTTGAACGGCGAGTAGAAGATACAGATACCGAGATCTCGGGACAAGTCGTAGATGCCAATACGAGAAAAGGCATCCCCGATGCGCTAGTCATCGCCTTACGCCCAGATGTACGGGTTCAGGACTTTTTACGGCAGCAACTGGATCCCATTCCTCTACAGCGCGAATAGAGGCCGACAGAGACCCAGCAAAACCTTGCCGCTTCTTATGTCTTAGCGCTAGTCAGCATTCTCCGCGCCCGCCAGTAGGCGACGAAGGTGTAGTACGCCATCAGCAGGCTCAGCAACAAGCCGTGTCCGCCATCTTTATAACCTTGCAGAGTCCAGTAACGGCGGACAAACTCGCGCCATGGCTGTAGGACGAAATTGTGCGGGCGCGGTCGAATGCCTTGCTTCACCAGGACATTTGCCTCATAAGAAGCATAGAAATCCTGTCTCTGCAAAAACTGGCGCACTGTGGCATAGTTGTAGTGAATCAGCGGATTCCGTAAATAACCCTCCGGGCCATTTAGGATGACAATCTCGTGCACTTCACGCGTTGGGTCATATTGGGCAAAGCCCCGCTTCAATAAGCGCAATTGGTAATCTGGGTACCAGCCAGTGTGGCGTATCCAACGCCCCCAAATATAATTCTGCCGCGGCACCCACCAGCCAACCGCATTCTCCTGCCGAATGACACGCCGTATTTCCTCACCTAATTCCACTGTGCCACGCTCATCGGCATCCACGAAGAAAATCCACTCTGCAGCAAACATCTCCAACGCAGCATTGCGTTGATCGGCGTAGTGGACAAAGGGACGTTGCCGTACTACCGCGCCAGCCTGGCGCGCCAGTTCAACCGTGCGATCGGTGCTCAGCGAATCCAGCACACACAGTCGGTCAGCCCACGAAACGCTTTGCAGACAAGCGTGGATATTGGATTCTTCGTTCTTTGTCAAGACCACCACAGCCAGTTCTGGTTCGCTCGATGCTGACACGGAGACATCATCGCCTTCCCCTGGGCTGACTCCCGCAGCACCATATAGCAATGAACTATCGGATGGGAGCATGCGCCATCTCCTGTACTCGCTGATAGGCTGCCATACGGGCTGCCAGCTCCTCTTGGGACATGATGCCTGCCTCAGCCAAGCGTCGAGCCTTCCGCTTCTCCTTCCACAGGCCAATGCACACGATAAAACGCAGGGCCCGGTTGTCAAACGTTCGATAGTGTTTCGCATACAGGCGAAAGCGGCTGCGCCACAGGGCTACGAACATCTCATCGCGAAATTGTTGTGTGCTCTGGCCAGCATAATGCACTATCTCTGCCGCAGGCACACAATAAATCTGCCATCCCGCGCGTTTGATGCGCATTGCCCAGTCTACTTCTTCACAGTACATGAAAAACCCTTCATCCATCCCGCCCACTTCGTCAATCGCCTGACGCCTCACCATCATGCAGGCTCCCAGAGGATGATCTATCACAAAGGGACGCCCCGCATCGTACAGGGAACGCGAGTAGCGTCCATTCAAAGGGGATTCCAGCAAGCGGTGATGCAGCGGGAAGAAATCGAAAAAAGCCTGTGCCAGCGAGGGAAAGCGGAATGCAGCGTGTTGGAAACGTCCATCTGGATAGACCAGGCAAGGACCCGCCATGCCTGCCAATGGCGTCTCATCCATGAATTGCACCAGCGTGTCCAAGGCATGGTTGCGCACAACCGTATCGGGATTCAACAATAGCACCAAGCGCCCTTGTGCCAGAGCCATTCCCTGGTTATTTGCAGCGGCAAAACCCTTGTTTTCCGCATTGGCTAGGAGCAGCGCCTGTGGAAAACGTTCATTCACCATCTTGGGGCTACCATCGGAAGAGGCATTGTCAACGACCAATACTTCGCATTGCAGGCTGCTTTTGTCCAATGCCGCATAAATCGAAGCCAGGCACTCGGCGAGCAATCCCTTGACGTTCCAACTAACGATAATGACGGAGAGGTCCATCAGAATCCAATGGTAATGGGCACGGGCTCCACGCGGTCTTCGACGATCCACACCTGTTCGTGAATCAGGCCCAGCCAATAATAGGGGGCCACTTTCACCGGTTTGTCTATGATTTGGATATGTCCCACAACCGTAGCAGTCTGCCCAGGCATGAGGTATTTTTGTCCATCAATCACGGTCAACTCGTCATCACGACCCAATTGCCAGCGGAATGGGTAAGTACGTCCAGAACTATTGCCCTCATAGTCCAGCCCAATGCGGAAAATGCCAGGTTCCTCATAGAATTCCTTGGTATTGAAATTCTCGCTCGTGGTGTATAGCGTACCTGGTTCTGGACCTTTGGTGCGCACTCCCACCTTCCCAATATTGCGCACCGTACAGGTAAAGGTGAGCGTGCCACCCAGCGGCACCACGGTGGATGACCACTGCGCTGCGCGGTTTACAATCTCGACCTGGGGCACTCCTCCATTGACAATGGTCAACTGCCCGCGCGCTACATCACGGTTGCCTACTGCATCCTCCGCTTCCACCACCACAGTATAGGTGCCATCTGGTGGTGGCGTAGCGCCCAAATCCACGCCACCTTCGTAATCGTGCTCGTGATTGCCTGCTTGCCCCACCGGACGGATCTTGTCCTCGGGGATGGGGTATTTGTCCCCTTTCTCGCTGAGCAAATAGACTTGCACTTTGGTTGCTTCTTTTGTCAGGTAGTAGGCAATGGTCACGCGGTCGCTGATACCGTCGCGATTGGGCGTAAAAACAGCAGGGTAAATGTTCAGATTGCGGATTTCGATGTAATTGGGTTCCCCACCCTGGATGACCAGCGGCACTTGCACCGTGGCATTTTCTCCCTTGTCCGACACAGCCTCCAGCACACATTGATAGCGCCCATCGGGTAACAAGCGGTTTTCGATAACGCCGCTGAACAATGCTTCGTAAGAGCCCTTTGGTCGCGGCACATCTGAGCGAAACATGTGCTTCCCACCCTGCTCGTCCAGGAAATATATGGATACACGGGCATAGCGCGAAAGGTGGTACATAATGCGTGCTACATCGGCCACGCCATCAGCATTTGGCGAGATCTCACTCGGCTCAATGCGCACATCGTAGAGCAACGGCTTGCTGCTACAACCCGTTAGAACCAGCAACGCTACACCCAGAACAACCGTGATCAAAAATGCGATTCGACCGCGCAACATGCCTCCTTCTCCACAAAACTGGCTTGCCAATTCCATGGGCAAGTTTACCCCATGCCCCGCGATTAGTCAACTGCTCGTTGCGCTTCCCATTCCAGGTTGTTGCAAAGTCGGTCCGGTTGTCATTGCGAGGCCACAGCGCACCACTCCTGGTTACCCCATTTGGACTTTGCCCTAGTCCCAGGCTATACTTTCATTTGCACCACATGCGATTCTATGAGAAAGAAAGGAAACACTCCATGCCTCACGCGTCACCTTGTCCTCACAATCCAATGGAAACCCAGCCTCTGAATCTACGCTCGATCTTCCTTCTGCGTCCTGATGTCATCTTTCTCAACCACGGTTCCTTTGGCGCCTGTCCACGCCCCGTCTTCGAAGCCTATCAAAACTGGCAATTGGAACTAGAACGCCAACCGGTGGAATTCCTCGGCCGGCGTTTCAACGAACTGATGCACTCAGCCCGCGCTGCACTAGCCGCTTTTGTTGGCGTTGATACCAATGACCTGGTTTATGTCACAAACGCTACCACCGGGCTAAACATCGTCGCCCGCTCTTTGCCCTTGCGCCCCGGCGATGAAGTGCTGAGCACCGACCACGAGTATGGCGCCATGGATCGTACCTGGCGTTTTGTCTGCCAAAAGTCTGGAGCGCGCTACATCAATCAACCACTGCCTCTGCCCGTGGAATCGCCCGAGCAGGTTGTCGAAGCCATCTGGTCTGGAGTGACCGAACATACCCGCGTTCTGTTCATGAGCCACATCACCTCGCCTACTGCGCTCATCTTACCCGTAGCGGACTTGATCCAGCGGGCACGTGCCTCCGGCATCCTCACCGTTATTGATGGTGCGCATGCCCCCGGACAGATTCCGCTTAACCTGCAGTCCCTTGGCGCTGACTTTTACGCGGGCAATTGCCACAAATGGCTGTGTGCGCCCAAGGGTTCAGCCTTCCTTTTCGCGCGCCGCGAGGTTCAGCCCCTGCTGGAACCACTCATCGTCAGTTGGGGCTGGCAAAGCGATACACCAGGGCCATCGCGCTTTGTTGACGAACAGGAATGGCAAGGCACCCGCGACATCTCAGCCTACCTCACCGTCCCCAATGCCATCCAATTTCAGACGGAGCACAATTGGCCCTATGTGCAACAACGCTGCCATGAACTTGCTTCCTTGGCTTACCACGCCATCAGCGAATTGACTGGGCTGGTACCACTTTACCCTGACTCGCCTCAGTGGTATGCGCAAATGGTCACGCTGCCCTTGCCTTCTTGTGAGGCGCAAGAACTGAAGCAGCGCCTATACGACCAGTTTGCTATCGAGGTGCCCATCATCACCTGGAAAGAGCGACAGTTCGTGCGCATTTCCGTTCAGGGCTACAATACGCGATCAGACGTAGAAGCACTGGTCTCTGCCTTGGCTCACTTATTGCCCGTGTAAGTGGCCAATAGATCGTTACCAGCCTCTTTGTCACAAGCGAGCAGCAGGTCGGTACTAATTGGGTCGAGCAGGATAGGTGGTAGCAAGGCGATATGCTCATCCCCAGTATACCCCAAATGGCGCAAGACGGCCAAAGGAGGCTTTTGCTCCATGCCCACGCCAAAGTGGGGGCG